>CAZYUK010000085.1:0-6471 GCA_964650675.1 uncultured Candidatus Bathyarchaeia archaeon | reverse complement strand
TGGGATGTCGTCCCCGACCTGATCTGCACCGGCAAGGGTATCGCCAGCGGCTACCTCCCCCTGGGGGCCACCATCGCCAGCGACAGGGTCTTCGAGGGATTCAGCGGCCCCTTCGCCCACGGACACACCTACGGGAACCATCCGCTGTGCTGCGCCGCCGGCGCCGCCTGCCTGGACTACATCGAGAAGCACAGGCTCGTGGAGAGGTCGGCCGAACTGGGACCATACCTCCTGAAGAAGCTGGAGGGGCTATACGATCACCCGACGGTCGGAGACGTGAGGGGGCTCGGCCTATTCGCCGGGATCGAGTTCGTGAGGGACAAGGCGTCGAAGGAGCCCCTGCCGCCTGACGCGAGGTTCAACAACAGGGTCCTCAGAAGCTGCATGGACAGGGGGCTGCTCATCTACCCCGGCTCCGGCTCATTGGACGGGTCCAGGGGTGACCACATCCAGGTGGGGCCGCCTCTAGTGGTGAAGAGGAGTGAGATCGACGAGATCGTGGGGCTGCTGGACGAGGGGATCGGGGAGGCGGAGAGGCAGGTCCTCTAGCCTCCGTCTCCATCCTCCGATCGAATCGACCTCAGAGATTCTTCGGCCGTCTTCTTCTCGTTGATTATGCCGTTGTAGTTTATCCCGGTTATGTGGAGCCTTCTCTCAGGTATCAGGCCCCCTGGCTTGAACATCAGGAAGAGGAGCAACATGCAGCCAAGGGCGATGTCCTCGAGGTAGCCGATCAACCCTACCCACTCGGTCCCTATCAGGCCGGGCGCCACCATCTGGTGGAAGATGCTTATCCCCTTGAGGGCCGAGACGCAGATCACGGCCCCCAGGAATGCGCCGGCGTTGTTGCCGAGGCCCCCTATCGTGACCATCAGCCAAGGCCAGAAGGTGTATGTGACTCTGTCGTAGAACTGGTACTGGACGAAGCTGTAGTAGAAGCTTGCGAGGACGCCGGCGACCGCCATCATGCCGCTTCCGAACATCATCACCTGCCTCCTCACCTGCTCGACATCCTTCCCGGCGCTCTCGAGGGTCACCTCGTTCTCACGCACGGCCCGCATCAGCCGCCCGAAGGGGCTGTTCATCATTGTCCTCGTTATCAGGTAGCAGACCATCCCGACGATCAGTATCACCAGGGCGATGATGACCATGTGCTCACCCTTGTACCAAGCGAAGAAGTTAGGGATGAATGCGCCCAGGGTGCCGCCGGCCACGAACTCGTTGTTGGCCGCTATGAGTCCGCCCGCCTCGGAGACGATCAGAAGGAGTATCATGAGCCTCGCGGCCCTGAGTCTGCCGCCCAGCGAGCCGAGGAGCCATCCCAGGCCGCTTCCGAAGACGAAGGCGAGGGCGAGGCTCAGGATGAATATGCTGAGGCTGAGAAGGGGCTGGGACTGCAGGAAACCGGTTATAATTGAGACATTGTATGGGTTGTCGTACACCCAGTCAGGCCTGAAGATCAGGCCGGCAGCCCCGCCTATCCACATGCAGATGCGGATGACGACGCTGCTGACCACGTAGGCTCCGCAGGCGACCGAGATGTTGCTGCTCATGTTTGGGATGCCGGCGTTGCCGAACTGGAGGTTCAGGGCGGTGGCGATGACTACGTACTGCCCGAAGTAGATGACGAAGTTCACGAGCAGTATCGAGACTACGTCCAAGCCGGGCACCGCGGATAAGATAGGGACCCACACATGACGTTAAGAAACTTTTCTCGCCCTCGGCCCATATTTTTAAAAAGCCGCGAAGAACTCCTACATAGAGTTCAGAGGGGTCTGCCCATGAGGGACGAGGCTATCTCAAAGATATTCGAAGTGGCCGTGGCCGAGAGGAGGAGCTTCCTCTACGAGCACGAGGCTAAGCTACTCTGCGGCCTCTACGGCATGCCAGTCACGGCTATAGAGGTAACCAATACGGTGGAGGACGCAGTCAAGGCGGCCAAGAGGATAGGCTTCCCGATAGTGCTCAAGATCGTCTCGCCGCAGGTCCTCCACAAGAGCGACGCAGGCGGCGTCATAGTAGGCATCCAGGACGAGGCTGGCATACGTGAGGGCTTCAACAGGATCATCGCGAACATAAAGAAGAACGTGCCTCAGGCGGAGATAACCGGCATCCTCGTCCAGGAAATGGCTCCCAAGAGCACCGAGGTCATCGTGGGCAGCACCACGGACGCCACATTCGGCCCCACCATCATGTTCGGCCTAGGCGGCATATTCGTCGAGATACTGAAGGACGTCAGCTTCCGCCTCGCACCGATCAACAAGATCGACGCGGAGGAGATGATCGAGGAGATCAAGGCGAAGAAGATACTCGACGGCGCCCGAGGCATGCCAAAGGTCGACAAGGCGACGATAGCGGACATACTCGTGGAGACATCGAACATGCTGATGGAGTGCCCCGAGATCAAGGAGCTGGACATGAACCCGGTACTAGTCTACGAGAAGGGCGCCAAGATCGTCGACGCCAGGGTCATACTCTGAAATCCTTACCCAATTTAGGATTCTATTCGTTAAATAATCTGGATACTTCCATCCAATCAACTATCATGCCCTAAGGCCTTCAATCAAAAGGCGCATTAAACGTTCGAAAGTGTTATTTCATCATGATTTACCATTAAAAATGGGTTCTTGATCGGGTGAACGCCGTGGGGAACAACAAAGGGGAAGCCCATAGGCTGGCCCTCGAGTTTTGGGAGCTCTCAGGCAAATCGAGCGGCATATGCGACAGGTGCAACGCGGAGGTCCAGAGAGGCGACGGCTACGTCTGCAAGCCGGAGGTCTTGGGCACGAGACTTGGATACGGATTGATGGATGCCAGCGGCATCCCGGACCTCGTATGTGAAACGTGCTTCGATAAGTCTCCCACGGCGGAGCCCTTCGACAGGGAGGGCTTCAGGAGGTACATGCAGGTGCCAGAGGTCGTGCAGAGGGCGAAGAGCGAGGCACACGCGCTGGCCGTTGAATACTGGAAGAAAACCGGCAAATCGAGCGATAAATGCAGGAATTGCAGGAAGGATGTTCCCAAGGGGGAAGGATACATCTGCAAACCAAAGGTGATGGGGGTAGGCATGGGGTTCAGCGCCGTGGATGTCAGAGGGATCCCCGATCTGTTGTGCGAAAGCTGCTTCAACATTTCCCGGACGGCGATGCCTTTCGACAGGGAGGCCTTCAAGCAGTACATCAAGATCGTTGAAAAGAAATGGTGGCGATTCGGAAGGTAACCGCCTGATCGATGATTAACGCAGCGAAGATGAATGACGAATCCTGAGATTCCCTCAGATAGTTCAACTTTTCTAAGAACCTTAACCGTTCAGGGATGCCTGGACGTTACACTTCCTCTATCTAGGCTCTCAGCCCCTATTCTTGTAATCTAAAGTTAAGATGTGCCTCCCGGTCGTCTGGGTGAGGTGGGCAGGGTTGGAGAACGGATTCCGCATGCTGTACTCGATCATAAAGATAAGCCTAGGAGTCATCTGCCTCATCCTGGCAGCCGAGTACGGGTGGACATACATCGTCTACGAGGCCGCAACATACAGGATTCTCTACATCGCCGACCTCATGACCTGGCTGTTCGCGGGCCTCATCCTGTTCTCCGAGGGGATGCAGGGCTACATCAGTGCCATCTTGGAGGGCAGTAAAAGGAGGATCAGGAGGGTGAGGCGGGAGGCGGAGGAGGCCCAGAGAGCCACCGCCTAATGCTCCTGAACCAGTTGAAGGCGACGTATGCGAGGATGATCAGCGTCAGGCCTATCATGATCATCTTGCCGGTTTCACCAAGCAGGAGCGTCAGCCCGTCGGCCGCCAGCGACCATGTGTTCACGACCACCCCGACGCTCATGATGAGGGGGTTGGGGCGTTCGACCATCGCCTCAGGCTCGTTTGACGTGTCCTCGAAGACCTCGCCTGCATACGAGTATGATAGGGACGCAGGCCTCAGTGTGTAAGCCCCCGCCTCGCCGAGCCTGACGCTGTATGTGAGGGTCCTCGTCTCCCCAGGCGCTATGGATGTGAATGTCGTGGAGGTCGAGCCTGAGGCTATTGAGGCGCTGAAGGAGTAGCCTGTGAGGGTCCTGCTGTCATCGATCAGAACATTCGCCATCGCCTTGGAGTCGTCGTTCCTAAGCGTCACCGTCACCTGTATGACGCCGTTCGGGGAGGATGATTCAGGTGAGATACTCTTGGTGAGCAGGACGTTGAGCGGGAGGATCACCCCCCTGATCCCGACCTTGAACCTCAGATCGCTGAGCTGCTCTCCGGGGATGTCCACCTCGACATCGCCGAGTGTAGACAGGATACCTTCGGTGAAGTTGTCCTCGATCTGATCCAGTGGGAGCGTGGTAGTGATCTTGATGTTGGGCACTTCCTGCCCGTCGGTCTCGGTGCGGTTTGGCGCGACGACGACCAGGAGGGAGGAATCGGCGTCTGGCGATATGGTCGGAGCCTCCTCCACCCCAAGGAGACTCAGGAGGTCAAGCATGGCCAGCTCGCCCTCCTTCGTGTAGCCGCGATCGAAGTAGGAGACCCCTCCGGAGACGCAAACTGGCCCGTCCAGGAACGGTTCCAGCTTATCCTGGAATCCCTCAGGGATGAAATCGGCCGGGATATATTCCCTGAACGGCGCGAGGTTGAGGAAACCCGTGAAGATCATTGAGCCGTCTGCCGAGTCCGTCGTGGCGCCTGGGATGAGTCTCCCGTTCTTGAAGGCCTCGTCGACGAGCTTGGCGTAGCCGCCGTGCCCAACGAACTGCTCGATGTAGGCGCCGGAGGCTACGTCCTCGAGCGAGGACGGGGATTCGTATACGACCATGGAGATGGGCAGCTGGACGGTGCCGTTATTAAAGGACTGTATCGAATCGAAGGCTACAAGCTTCTGCAGGCTGACGCCATACGTATTCGAAAACACCGATGAGAAGGCGTCGGCCCTGTTTCCAGCCTCCACCTTGTACGCACCGGCGTAGACCATGACCGCAAAGGTCGGCGGGACCGTATCTATGAAGGAACTGACATCGATATCTGGGGGGAGGAGTCCCGACTTCGACACGAGGTCCATTATCCCTTCCTGTGAGACCAGTAGCGAGGCGACGAGGCCCTCAGTTCCTTGGGTCCCCGGGCCTATCCCCTGGGGCAGCGAGGTGTCGACGAATACGTCGCCGACGTACGCCCTGCCATTATCGTCCACAATCCCCCCCAGGTTCTCGGCGTAGAACCCATCTCCAGCGGCTCCGACCGGCTGAAGGCTATGCAGAGGCATCTGGAAGAGGACCAGACAGACGAGCAGCGCAGCCTTCAGCATCGTCGAGGCCGGGACCTGCGCCGCCGGCTTCGGCAGTGGCTTCCCTCCGAGCCTCAACCTCAACGACTCAGACCGCGGGGCGAGGGGCTTCTCGAGCCTCCTGCCGACCTCGACGCCTACCAGGGCGGCGACAACGATGATCAAGGGCTTCATGGCGAAGTCGATCAGGACAGGTATAAGCACGGCGCCGAGGATGTCGACACCACCCCCCTCCTGCGCGCTCGTCATCATGCCCAGCGCCAACTCGATCACCTTGCCTATGATCGGGGCCTCGAGGACGTTGGCTAAGGTGAATCCGCTGGGGATTGGAGGCAATATATCGAAGACATTCGATCCGGAGTTCAACACGCCGGACTCCTGGAGCCTTAGGAACATGCCGAAGCCTGAGGCCGCCAGTATTGGTATCAGTGACAGGAAGAGGAGGAGCATCATCAGGGTGGCCCCGAGGCGGCGCCTTATTATGCCGCCCCCCACAAAGGCGACCAGCCCCCAGATGACGGCGAGCACGACGAATTTCAGCGGGTCTCCGAACAGTAGGAAGATGGCCGTGAAGAGGGTGTAGATGGAGGACCCAAGGATGGGGCCGAGCCAGTCCCCGACGAGGAGGAACGATTGGTGGAGCGTGAAGTAGCCCAGGAACATCAGGAGGAAGAAACAGATCAGGAAGGCCGCCGATTTCCTCAAAACAACACCACCAGGAGCCTCATTATCTTAGGTAAGAGGTTGATCCCTCCATGTTTAAAATTTTGGCTAGAACGGGTCGATGGCGAGGCTACTGTCGATCTCTTTCAGTACTTGCTGAACACGGCCCTGCTCGCCTCGAGTGCCGCCTTATAGAGGTCGTAGTAGTGGCCGTACGTTTTTTCTCCCAGTGGGTCGGGCCTCATCTCTATCCTCTCAGGTATCCATTCATCCATCACCGAGGGGCCTGAGACCGCCTCGGTGCCTAGGCCGGCGAGCATGGCGTCGCCCAAAGGCGCCCCCTGTGAGCCCGGGATGTAGCTCATCCTCAGCCCCGTGACGTCGGCTATTATCTGCCTCCAGAGAGGAGAGCGGGCCCCGCCGTCGACGAGGGTGGCCCTGTTGATCCTCATGCCAGTCTCCCACGCGGCCTCCAAGCTGTATCTCATCGCGTAGGCGACGCCCTCTAGGATCGCCCTGAAGATGTGGGCTCTCGTG
>CAZYUK010000084.1:0-6505 GCA_964650675.1 uncultured Candidatus Bathyarchaeia archaeon | reverse complement strand
GGTCAGGGTCGGCAGGGTCGAGGGCTTCCGCAGGGTCTCCGACCAGGTCGAGGCGCTCCCCCTCGTCTCCAGGGTCTACGACGTCGACCTGCCACACGAGCTCAGGTACCTGAGCGAGAAGGGCCTTACCCCGATGGGAAGGGTCGAGGCCTACGCCGACGACGGTGGAAACATCTCGTCCATGAGGCCCCTCGAGGCAGACCTGGAGCCGGAGCCTCCCCCCATAAGGACCATGATCTTCGAGGCGGAGCTGGGCGAGGAGCGCGGAAGCGTGACCACCATGAACCACCTCATGAGGCCTGAGTACACATTCGAGGGAGGCCTCCTCACCGTCCTCCACGACTTCGTCGACTACTTCGCGGACCTCGACCCCGACATCGTCTGCTCGAGCCGGGAGGACCTCGACCGGCTCGTAAGCCTCTGCAGGCTCCACGGCGTAAGAGGCTCGAGCCGGGAGCACGGCGGAGGCCCCATCCTCTGGGAGGGGCGCACACACCTCACGCCCCCCACCTACCGGCGCCTCGGCGTCGCCGGCCTGGTGGAGCGGGCCCAGTTCACCAAGTCTCCCCTCAGGCTCTCAGCGGACTGGGCCGCCGGCAAGTGCATAGACAGCAGGCAGTGCTACGACGCACGTCGCCGGGGCATCCTGGTGCCGAGGGCGGAGGACTACCAGCCGGTCACCACCCTCGCAGAGCTCAGCGACGCGGACAAGGGCGCCCTCATACTGGCGCCGACGGTGGGCGTCCACGAGAACGTCGCCCTCCTCGACTTCGAGAGCATGTTCCCCAACCTGATCATAAGGAGGAACATAAGCTACGAGACGACGGGGAGGCGGGACGCCCCGGAGGGCTTCATCTCCGGCTTCACCGCGGACGCCCTCGGCCGCCGCCTCCACTTCAAGAGGCTACGCAGGGGGCTGAGGAGGGGCTCTGAGAGGTGGCTCTGGTGCGAGGAGCGGCAGACCGCCCTCAAGGAGATGCTCGTGGTCATATACGGCTACTCGGGCTGCTTCGCCAACCGCTTCGGCAGCATGGACGCGTACATGGAGATCAACCGCCAGGCCAGGGAAGGCCTCGTCGCCGCGATGAACGTCGCCCGCGCCCGCGGCTACGCCCCCCTCTACGGGAACAACGACAGCCTCTTCGTCACCCGCCACGGCGCCTCGCCTGCCGACTACGAGGCGCTCGCCGCCGAGATCGCGGCCGCCGTCGGCCTGCCCATGGCCGTGGACGACGTCTTCCACCTCATCGTCCTCCTGCCGAGGAGGGTCGAGGCGGAGATGGGAGCCCTCAACAGGTACTACGGCGTGACCCTCTCCGGGGACATCGTCTGCAGGGGAATAGAACTCAGGCGCCACGACACCCCGCCCTACGTGGCCGAGGCGCAGATGAGGGCGATAGAGGCCGTGCTTGGATGCCCCTCCGCCGAGGAGGCGGCCACCGCCGGCGTCAGGCGCGCCCGCGAGGCCGTGGAGGAGGCGTGCGCCGAGCTCGCCGGCGGCTCCGTGCCCGCGGAGAGGCTCAGGGTCTCGACCGCCCTCCGCAGGAGGCCCGCCGCGTACTCCACCCGCCCCGGCCACGTTGCGGCCGCGGAGGCCCTCGCCATGAACGGCGCCGATGTCGGGGAGGACGCGGTCGTCGACTATGTCTACGTCGACGCCGGCAGCCACAACCCCTTCAGGAGGGTGAGGCCGGCCGCCTACGACGGCGGCGCCGACCTCGAGAAGTACGCCGACCTCGTCAGGGAGGCTGCCAGGAGCGTCCTCGCCCCCCTGGAGGAGCCCCCGGATCGGGCGTTAAATATAAAGACCACGGGGCCGCTCTTAACCAGAGAACGGGATGTCTGACGTATCGCAGCTGCCACCCAACGTCCAGGAGAGGGTGGCCAGGCTACAGCAGCTGCAGAACACATTGCAGCAGCTCCTGGCCCAGGGGCAGAGGCTCGAGGCCGAGATGAGCGAGTCGGAGAGAGCCCTCAAGACCCTGGAGGAGACCCCCGCCGAGGCGAAGACGTACAGGTCGGTGGGGGCAATACTCGTCGAGCGGGACAGGGAGACCCTGAAGAAGGAGCTGAGGGAGAGGATCGACTTCCTCGGGATGAGGAAGAAGGTCCTGGAGAAGCAGGAGGATAAGACGAAGGAGAGGCTCCAGGAGCTGCAGCAGACCCTGCAGAAGGAGCTAGGCGTAACCCAATAAGAATAGGGGCTCCACTCAACTCATTTCTTCAGAAGCTTCGAGAAGGCCCCCGGCTGTTTCTGCTGCTCAGCCATCGTCTTCTTCAGGGCCTCGTCGCTCCTCCTCAGAGGCATCGGGTCAACACCCAGCTTGAAGAGCCTGTTCAGGACATCGATGGCGTCCGCCGCCGCGCCGTAGTCCATGCTCGCAAGCCTGGAGGTCGGGATGAATATGGAGGTCCAGGGTATGCCATGCCCGACGCACTCCTCCAACACGCAGGCGTTTAGGCCCGAGATGGCGCCCTCCCTGACAGGCGTCCCTCCAGCCCGGGGCGTATCCCTCGAAACCGTGGAGAACTCGAAGAGCTTCCCCTCCGACGACACCTGGCTGAACGGCAGCCCCTCGAGGGCGATGACCTCTGACACGCCCTTCCTCTTCAGCCAGTCGGTGAGGCTCCCGCCGACGATGTAGGAACCCTCGGCCGGGATCATGCTCTCCGTGACTACGAACAGAAGCTTCCTCTCCTCGTCGACATATATCCTGAAGCAGCTAACCTGCCTCCCGTCGACTAAGAGGACGAGGGGCGGGATATGGATCGACTTGACGTTGGCGACCTCCCTGAGCCCCCTGTTCCTGGCGATGAACATCAGCGCCGTGTTGGCGACGAAGCCTGCCCCCGCGAATCCCAGGACCGCCGTGTATCCCCTGTAATCGAGCTTGGCCGACTCGACTATGCTGACCTCAGACATGACATCAACCCTAGAGACGCTTCATCCCCATTTAATATATTCCGGCGGGATATTAAGTTGAGACATCGCATCTGTTCGGAGGCCGCCATTTGGAGCCGGATTACAGCACCCTGAGGGGCATGATCAGGGGCAGGGTAGCCGTCCTCTGCCACCACAACGCCGACCCTGACGCCTTATGCTCAGCGTACGCGATGAAGGAGCTCGCCCTGAAACTAGACGCACCAGGCGCCGAATTGATCATGCCAGGCGGCTTGAGCACCCTCGCGAGGAGGGTAGCTGCCGAGTTGGGTATCGATGCGGAGGAGAAGGCCCCGCAAGGCGACTTCGATACCATAATCATCGTCGACACAGGCACCATCAGCCAGCTTGAGGAGTTGGGGCGGTGGCTCATCGGCCAAGAGGCTACGAAGATCTTCATAGACCACCACATCCGTTCACCGGAGATAGAGGCGATGGTCTCCTCCTACATAGTCAACGAGTCGGCTGCCTCGACCTGCGAGATCGTACATGGAATCTATGAAGCACTCGGAATCGGGTTGACCGGAAAAGTAGCCGATTGCCTGCTGACAGGCATCGTTTTCGACTCTAGGCATTTCTCGATAGGAGGCGCAGAGACATTCAGGGTAACCTCCGAGCTTCTGAGGCTGGGGGCGGATCTATCGAAGGCCTTCAAGTTACTGACATCGTCGATGGAGGTGTCGGAGAGGATAGCCCGCATCAAGGCCTCTCAGAGGATGAACACACATAGGCTGGGCGGATGGCTTGTGGCCACCACGAACCTCGGCTCATTCCAGCCATCGGCGGCCCGTGGCATAATCGGCCTCGGCGCCGATCTGGTCATAATAGCTGGGAAAGACAAGGAGAGACTGAAGGCGAGCATGAGGTCGACCGACCGGTTCCACGCCGCGACCGGCATCCACCTCGGCAGAGACATAGCCCGCCCACTCGGCGACGAGTTCAAGGGCGCCGGGAGCGGTCACCCCACCGCGGCGGGGGTGAACGGCGAGGGCGGCCACGAGGCTTTCCTCGCGAGGGCCATAGAGATCGTCAAGTCGAAGATATCTGAATCTGAGGGGTGCCGTAGGTAACAGGATCAGGCTTCAAGGCTCACCATATATCCTAGATATAACTAATATATCGGGGAGCGTTCATTTTATCGAAATCTTGGGGGGCTGAACGTTGGGAGTCGTCGAGGTCAGGGGATTAACCTACTCATATCCCAACGCCTCGGCTCCGGCCCTGAGGGACGTTAACATCGACATAAAGGAGGGCGAGTTCGTCCTCCTCACCGGGCCGAGCGGATGCGGCAAGACGACCCTATGCAGGTGCATGAACGGCCTCGTCCCCCACTTCTACAACGGCGACATGAAGGGCGATGTATTGATCGACGGCCTCTCCACCATGCAACATGAGACTGTGGAGTTCGCCCAGAAGGCTGGCCTGATCTTCCAGAACCCTGACAACCAGATATTCGCCCTGACCGTGGAGAAGGACGTCGCCTTCGGCCTGGAGAACCTCGGCATACCGAAGCAGAAGATGATCGAGGAGATCGACAGGGTCCTCGACCTCGTCGGCATACAGCAGCTTAAGGAAAGGGGCACCCACGAGCTCTCCGGTGGGCAGAAGCAGAGGCTCACAATCGCCGGCGTCTTGGCGATGCATCCAAAGGTAATAGTGATGGACGAGCCCACTAGCTTCCTCGACCCCCTCGGCGCGAAGAAGATCTTCGATGTCCTCGCCACACTGAACAGGGAGCACGGCATTACCATACTGCTCATAGAGCACCGCATGGACCTCGCAGTCAAGTACGTCAACAGGATCATCGTCTTCGATGAAGGGAGGGTGGTGGGGGACGGCTCGCCCGGGGAGATCTTCTACTCAGACGAGACGAGGCTCATCGGAGTCGGCATACCGAGGGTAGTCGAACTAACGCGGAGGCTGAGGAACAGGGGGCTGAGCGTCGTGGGCGCGCCTCTCACCTCCGACGAGCTTCTAGCTCAGTTGACGCCGAAGCTCAGCCCGGCTGGAGGAGGCGCCAAAAAAGAGGCCATAGAAGGCTTGGATGCCCTTGCGGGGGAGCACAGTCACAGCCCTCTGGTCAGGATCGAGGGCGTCTCCTTCACCTACCCGACCGGAGTCAAGGCCCTCGACGAGGTCTCTCTAACGATCAACAGCGGCGAATTCGTAGCCATAATGGGGGAGAATGGTGCCGGTAAGACCACGCTGGTGAAGCAGATGAATGGTCTCCTCAGGCCGCAGGAAGGGAAGGTATATGTAGGCGATGTCGACGTCTCAAAGGCCAGCGTCGCATCAGTCGCCCGCAGGGTTGGCCTGGTCTTCCAGAACCCTGATGATCAGCTCTTCGCTGAGGATGTGGAGGAGGAGATCGGCTTCGCACTCAGGAACTTCGGCTTCCACCCCGATGTCGTGTCGAAGCGGATCGAGTGGGCACTCAACCTACTTGACTTGGAGCGTTACAGAAAGTCCAGTCCCTTCATATTGAGCGGTGGTGAGAGGAAGCGCGTGGCCCTCGCCTCCGTCTTAGCCTGGGACCCGGACATACTCGTACTCGACGAGCCGACCATCGGCCAGGACTACGGCCAGAAGGAGCGGCTTAGGCACTTCCTGCAGCAGCTCAGGGCGCAGGGGAAGACCGTCATCATAGTGACCCACGACGTCGAGTTCGTCGCCGAGGGTCAGCCCAGGATAATCCTCATGGCCGGCGGCAGGGTCATGGCAGACGGCCCGGCGAAGACGATAATGACGGACTTCCCGACCCTGGACAGATGCTCCGTGGCGCCGCCGGAGATAACGAGGCTATTCTCCGGGCTCAAAGGCTACGGCTTCCCAGGGGATGTCCTCGATGTCGACGAAGCCTCCGAAATCATAGCCGGAAGGCTCATGGAGGCTAGGGCATGAGTCTCCTCGAGGGGCTGAGGTTCAGCAGGGGCGATTCCCCACTTCACAGGCTCGACCCCAGAGTGAAGTTCATCATGACGGTTGCCCTGTTCACTTCAGCGATAATCTTCTTCGACCTAGCCCCCATCATCGTGATCTTTATCGCCCAGCTTCCAATAGTCGCCTTTGGCAGGATAGGGAGGGAGTGGCTGAAGACGCTGAAGGGAGGGGTCTTCCTGGCAGCGATAATATTCGTGACAAACCTGGGCTCCCTCTACTTCTTCAGGGGGCAGCAGCTCACCGGCGACATCGTCGAGTTCTCCCTCGCCCTCACCCTGAGGTTCCTCGCTCTGATAACATCGTTCTCCATATTCTTCCTCACGACCTCGCCTGACAAGCTCAGCCTCGCCCTGGAGAAGGCCAGGGTCCCTTACGAGTTCAACTTCGCCTTCATCACAGCGATTAGGTTCGTCCCCGTGCTCGCGGAGGAGGCGCAGACGATCATGGACGCTCAGAGGTCGAGGGGGCTTGAGCTGGACAAGGGGAACTTCCTGGTGAGGATCCGAAAATACATCCCAATCCTCCTCCCACTCATCATCAACTCGATAAGGAGGAGCCTCGAGCTCGCCGAGGCGATGGAGTCGAGGGCCTTCGGCGCCACCAAATACAGGACGAACCTCTACG
>CAZYUK010000083.1:0-6547 GCA_964650675.1 uncultured Candidatus Bathyarchaeia archaeon | reverse complement strand
GTCTTAGAGAGGCCGACCCTCTCCTCGTCCGCGAATTGGGCCGTCAGGCCATCCTTCCTCCTCCTCGCCCTGACGAGCTCGACCGGGAGCATCAATCCCCCTTCCTCCTCCTGCTCATCCTGGTCTCGGCCGTGTCCTGGGAGACGAGCTCGAATAGGACCGCCTCCTTCCCCTCCCTCCTCCTGAGTATCCTCCCGAGGCGCTGGATGAACTCCCTGCTGCTCCCCGTGCCGCTGAGGATGACCGCCACAGAGGCATCAGGGACATCGACACCCTCGTCGAGGACCTGGCTGGTCACTATGCGCCGATATGTCCCGTCCCTGAACCTGGAGAGTATATCTTCCCTCTCCCTCCGACCAGTCTGATGGGTTATCGAGGGGATCAACAGATCCCTGCTTATTCTGTAGACGAGCTTGTTGTGGCGGGTGAATATGATCGTTTTGCTCGCCGGATTCGACTCTAGGAGGCGGCTGAGGTACTGGATCTTGGCGCCAGAATTGAGGGCGATGTCCATAGCCGTGTTCCTCGCCAGGAGCGCCCTCCTCGCCTCGGGGTCCACGCCGCTGCTCCGCACAAACCTGAGGTAGTCCATAGGACTGCGAATCTTCAACCCCCTCCTCCGTAGGAAGTCCCGATAGATGGAGTACTGACTCTCGTACTCCGCCTTCTCCTCGGATGTGAGGGGAAGCTGGACGGTTCTGACCGTGTAGCCGGAAAGGTGCCTGCCCGCGAGCTCATCGACGGTCTTCTCATAGACGACTTTACCTACGAGGTCTACGAGGTACCCGAGAGCCTCATCGTCCTCGCCCAATGTCGCTGTCAGTCCCAGCCTATAAGGGGCGATGTAGGCTGTCGCTATTCGCCTGTTCATCTGCGCCGGCAGGTGATGGACCTCATCGAAGATTATGAGACTAAACCTGTTTCCGAGGCTCCCGGCCCTGAGGGCGGCGGAGTCATATGTTGATACAGTCACCGGCCTAATATCCTCGGAGCCTCCGCCGAGGGAACCGACAGGGATCTTGAACGCCCTCTGAAGAGTCTCCCTCCACTGCTCAACCAGCACGAGTGTGGGCACGACGATGAGCGTCGAAGCCTGAAGCCTCTCAGCCGCCTTGATGGCCACGACAGTTTTACCAGCCCCCGTCGGAAGCACGATGATCCCTTTACAGCCAACTCTGGCCCAGGCCTCGACCGCCTCGAATTGGTAGTCCCTCAGATCGTAGCTTGATTCGAGATGCGGGCATGGTGGCGCCTCCGACGCCTCGTCTCTGAAATCCGCATTGGCTCCCCTAAGCCTCTGAAGCACATCGCCGTATCGGTAGGCCGGAAATACAGAGGAGCCGAGGATGCCCTCACCACCCTCGACGACGACGCTCCCTCTGTCGAACCTGACTATGATCATCGGCCTGACCCACCAGTTACATTGGAGGGGAATCCTCTGAATAAATGTGTCCCGGGATTAGACCGTCTTGTTCGTGAGGCCTATCCCCTCGCAGGTGATTCGTTCCGGCCGATCCTTCCCTCCATCGACCACGATCTTAGTCCCCGTCATCTGGCGGGCGAGTTCCACCGCCGTAATTGTGTGCATCGTCAAACTGCTTGCCGTGAAGCTCGATGAGCCCAAGGCTATGGAGCATGGGAGGATGAGGTTATCTGCAGTGTGGTAGTCTACGGCTGCCCCGGTGGCCAGCTGTGTGACAATGCCTGTTGCTGCCTCTACGCCAACTCCTTCGGCGGGCTTGCCACGCTCCCCAAGCGAGTCTGATCCCATGAACAGCCCATCACCAGCCCATAGACAGACGTAACTGCTAGGTGAGAATGGTGCACTGCTACCCTCAAGGGAAGCCACGCTGATATCTGCCTTATAACCAGCCTGCTTCAGCGCCTGCTCGGCGGCCGCCGCCTGCCTCTCCGCGACGTGACGAGGCAGCCTCCCGCAGATCGAGACTCCGTGGACCAACTCCGTCCTTCTCGGCTTCTCCGCGATGAAACGTTGCAGCGACTTCAACGGCCTGATGGCCACCTCCGCGATACCTCCACCCCTCGGGTAGAAGCCCTCTCTTACTACCCTGACCTCACCCGCGAAGCCCATTTCTCCGAGCGCCCTCCAGATAACATTCTCCAGCAAAGGCATCGGGGGCGACCACCGCACGGCGGTGCCTCCGATGATCTTAAGCCTCACCCCGGAGTCGGCGAAGCAGGCGATTGGAGCGACGCACTGAAGGAGCAGGCTCACGCTTCCAGCCGTGCCGATATCGAACTCATATGATCCTCCCCTGATCTTGCTTGGGATGAAGGTCACATCCAGGCTACCAACCTTGAGTCCACTCGCATCGGCTCCACAGATCTCCGCGACAGCCTTGAGGGTAGCTAGGTGCTGTGGCTTCAGGCCAGGCTGGCTTCTCTTAGCCCTTATGCTGCGAACCCTAACGGGTTCGTCTAGAATGGCACTATAGGTGACGGCCATCCTGAGGAGCTGGCCTCCCCCTTCCATCATGGAGCCATCCACATCGATCAAGAGGGTTCACCTATCCTGCATTACCGCCGCAGAATCTGGTGATGTAGCTGACAGCCACCGCCTCCGCTTTCCTCAGGGTCTCCTCGTCGACGCCGGGAACGCCGCATGTGAGGAGGAGAATATCTCCCGTCTCAAGCGTGACCTTGCTCGCCTCGGCGTCCCTGTGAGGGTAGACCGCGATGAGCTTCTCCTCGTCTTGGATGACCGGCTCACCCCCTCCTAGGACCAGGGGCTTGTCCATGCCTATGCCCAGGAACTCCTCACCAGCCGTAGCCTCCCTCATGACGGGCTCGCCTAGGAGGCTTCCGAGATCGAATGCCGCAAACGGCATGCTCGTCTCCACTGAGGCAAGGTTGTATGCATCCACTAGAGTATTTATCCTCGGGATAGGGCTGTCCCTTAACACCCTCCTTATCAGAGCCTCCGCGGCCGGCCTCGTCTTCGTCGGGTCGATGCCGACCTTCCAGAAAAAGTCCCTATACGCCCTGAAAATGGGATGCTCCCTCAGATCGTCTATGCTCCAGCGTGCCTTGATCCTTCTGAATACATCAGACTTGAACGCTTCAAGCCTGGCGTCCTCCACCTCAACCTTGACGCCTTTGATGCAGACGATTGTCGCGTGGAGGCCTGGGAACTTGGACTGCAACACCGGGTTAAGTTTCAGGAGCATCTGTCTTTCACAAACGTTAATGGGCTTGCCTGCTATTAGCCGAGTCGGTCTTGGCCAGGTCCCTTACCCTGCCCTCGCCATCGATCTCTTTGACTATCCTGTAGACCTCTGGGGGCACGAGTTCACGCCAGTCCTCGCCGGCGAGCATGCGTCGCCTTATCTCAGTCGCCTCGTAGATTATCCTCTCGTACATCTTCATAGACTTAACATCATAGCCTGCCTCAATCAGAAGCCGCCGGGTCAGGGGCTGGTTCGAATAGACGATGTCGAAACGCGGCGTCTGGGACTCGACATAGCTGACCCAGGTCCTATGGCTCGGCGCGTCGGCTATTGGTATCAGCATGTACTTCTCCCTGGGGACACCCGCGTCGTGGAGGGCGGCCTTGATCATCTCTATGCGCTCCCCGGCTGTGAAGGGGTTGTCAGGCTCGTGGCTCATCTGGGCGCTGCCAACTACGATGACGAGCTCGTCTGCCTCCTCGAGGATGGTCTTGATGGCATGCAGGTGGCCGAAGTGGAAGGGCTGAAACCTTCCAACGAAGAGGGCTCGCGTCAAATCCGGCTTCTCCTCAGGATTCGATGAGTAGTCTGCTCGCCACCTGTTTATGGTTTTCCCTCCCTGCGATGGAGGTCAATATTGATCCTCGATGCCTCGTTCTAATGTTTTGAACGATTGTTCGATTCGATGGGATTATCCTAAACCCATCTATCCCTATAATTGGTGCAAAGATGAACACTAAACTGAGTAGCGTCATAGCGATTATCGTTGTTTGCTCCTTCCCAGCCTTGGCGTTGTACGCCTCGCAGAGCCAGCCACCCATTTATAATGAGCAGCAGGCCATCGAAATGGCCAAGAACTTCCTGGTCAATTTCCCAACCTTCAGTTTCGACGGCATCACCAGTTCCATAAATATTGTCGGCGTCGACAAGCTCGAGGAACTGCCAATACTTTGCAGGGTTAGGATAGAGTTTGAGTGTAGCCACTCAGGTTACGGTGACCGTACAGGCATGATCCTGCTTCAAGTGATAGCTCCCCATGAGATAGTCATCGATGTCGAAAATGGCAAGGTGATAGGCGCCTTGATCGACGACAGATGGGACGAGCTCGGCGGCTTCCTAGTAGCCGAGGGAGGCATACTCCAGCCGGAGGACGCGAGGGACATTGTCGTTGCCTACATTCTAAATAACTACCCTGAGTTCAACGACATCAAGGTCCCAGCAGCGTGGGACTTTGAGATGATCACAGGCGGCCTTCTCGGCTACCAAACCATAGTCTACACAGGTGAGGGCTGGACCGTTAAAATCTCCCACGCGGTTGTGCTTGAGCCAATATACATGGTCGAGGTCACCCATGAGGATGTGGACGGATTCCAGTGGATAGGCGAAGTTGACCAGTCTAGGAGCATATCAGGAGACTCACAGAATCAACAGCAAATCCTCTCACCCGAGGAGGCCAGGGACATCGCTGTGGATTACGTTCTCTTAAACTATCACTCACTCTCAGGCGTGAATGCCCCCGAGAACTGGGAGACCAATGACCTCACACCACAAGGACTCGTAGGCTCTTCGAAGCTTGAGTATACAGCCGATGGATGGAACGTCACAGTCAGCTATCCAGTTGTCTGGAAGCCCACATATACGATCGAAATAACCTTCAAAGGTGCAACCACATTCACCTGGGCTGGGAGCGTAGGCCAAGACGGGAAGGTCGATGTGACGACTCCCTAGCGAGATAAGCTGCCCCGATTGCTATCCCTTCTTTATAAATTTTAAAAATAGAAATAAGCCTAATCCAATCTTTGTTTGAGGCGCTGAGGAGTTTTGGTCGAGGTTCCGATTGGCCGAGCCACCTTCTTCACCCTCAGACGCCATCATCTGTTAGATCGATTACCTAGCCACGACGCGTTGAAGGCGATCGATGACATCCTGGGTCTAAATGCTCAGGGTGCCCTCAACTACCAGCTCAGCCTTTGCGCCAGGGTAAGGGACATCGATCCTATGTTCATCGGGGAGTCATTGAAGAGACGCGCCCTCGTAAGGACCTGGATGATGAGGAATACCGTACATATAGTCTCCCCTAACCTATTTCCTATTATCGAGGCTGCCCTCAGGGAAAGCCTGGTTGAGGAGTGGAACCGTTGGACCGTCCGCACAGGCTCTAAGGCTTCACCCTCGGCCTGGGAATGTTATTACCCTGATGTCCTAATGGCGCTTGAAGATGGACCCCTCACCATGAACCAACTGCTGGGGCGGCTCAACATTACGGAAAATGAGGCCAAGAGGATAGTCCATAGGGTTGTCAGAGAGATGAGCCTCAAGACTCTTATCTGTCACGCGTCGTCTCTCGGCCCATGGCACCACGAGACAAAGCATACATATGCCAGGGTTGACAGGTGGCTGCCTGACTATAGACCCTTGAAGGAGAGCGAGGCGTTAAAGGAGCTTATCCTGAGGTACCTGAAGGCTTACGGACCGGCATCGATGCAGGACTTCAGCTACTGGAGTGGCATGAAGATGGGGGACGCAAAGCCGATCTTTGCCTCCCTCAAACCATACTTGGAGGAGGTAAATGCTTCAGGACAGCGCCTGCCCCTTCTAGCACTGAAAGAGGACATAGGGGAGATCGCGGAGACAGAGCCCGTGCCCATCGTCCGCCTCCTTCCCCAATTCGACTCCCTGATCCTGGGCCACAGAGATAAGACAAGATTCCTCGACCCCGAGTATAAAGTACGGATCTTCCTCCCAACAGCTGAGGTTGCCGCCATAATGCTTGTAGATGGGAGGGTGCAAGGCGTATGGAGGATGTTGAAGGGTAGAAAATCTTGGAGCCTTGAGATAAACCCGTTTAAAAGAATATCAGAGGAGAATGAGAATCAGCTCGAGGAGGAGATACAGAGGATGAGAGTTTTTACGGGCTTTGATATCGAGAGAAAGGATGCACATTAGTAGATTCTATTGCTTCTCCAATCCTTCAGGTATCCTAGACTCGCATGGCACGCCGGTTTGACAGAAGCCGCACCCGTAACCCTTGAAGCCATAATGCAATTCCACATACTTATGCGTCTTGTCTACATAGGCCGAGCACATCACCTTGTCGTGACCATTGGGGGATATAGCCCCTGCCGGACATCTCTTAATGCAGGCACCGCATGTACCGTTCACGTAGAAGAGGCAATATTCATTATGGTCGTTGTAAGGTCTCGGCGTGGGCTCGATCTCGATTCGAGCTATGACTGAGCCGCAGCGGTGGGCCTTCCCTTTCGGTGTGATAAGTCCGTCGGAGAGGCCGAATGTGCCGAGGCCTGCGGCGTAGGCCGCGTGCCTCTCTGACCATGTCGAGGCGTAGCCGTACTTCGCAG
>CAZYUK010000082.1:0-6551 GCA_964650675.1 uncultured Candidatus Bathyarchaeia archaeon | reverse complement strand
GGCCCATGGTTCAGGCTCAGGAGCATACTGACCGACGCCGAACTCGTCCCAGACCTGGGCGTCAGGGTCTGGGACGACCTCTTCGAGGCAGTGATCAAGGTCAGGGACCACGACGAGTACCCTGAGGAGTGGAGGGGGCAGTTCTACGCGCGAAGGCTGATGCGATTCCTCGAGGAAGAGGGCTACAAGGCGGTGCTGGAACCCGACCTCCTATCGAAGAAGAGGATGGCCCAGCTCGCGGGGCTCGGCAACTTCGGGAAGAACACACTGATAATCAACCCGGACTTCGGCCCATGGTTCAGGCTCAGGAGCATACTGACCGACGCCGAACTCGTCCCAGACCGTCCCTTCAAGGACGATCTATGTGGCGGCTGTGATCTGTGCATCAGATCGTGTCCAGTCGGAGCCTTGACTCCCTACAAACTGGACCCCGATAGGTGCCTGCTCGGCATGACATGGGAGGAGAGGGGGTCCGAGGAGTTCGTGAAGATCTGGGACGAGCACTGCCCGCCTCTGACGAGGAACACCTACCTCATGTGCATGGCCTGTCAGCGTGCGTGCCCGCATGGCAGGGAGCTCAGAGGCCTGGATTGATTGATATTAGGTTTGATGGAGTAATCACCATTCATGATGGGTCAACTAAATGTGCTTCGTGCGTGCGATGACAAAATGGAATCTCCCCATGCCATTAACCGGATCTACCTTGCTCAGGAACTCCTCGATGTTCCTCAATGAATCCAAATCCTGTGGCTCAGATCTTGTAGAGTACATCAGGTAGTCGCTAAGAATCCTCAAGCCCATCACTCTTAGTGGAGTGAAGCCAGCCTCACTCAGTGACGAGAGAACCTCATCTCTATTAAAGGTCCTCAGTCGCCCGAGTCCGTTCAGATCGATATAGGGCTCACTAATCTTTAGCCTCTCGAGAGCCGAATCTAAATTGCCTTTAAACGCCTCGGCTAAGGAGAAGAAGAGCCTGTTCTCAACGACGAGTGAGAGCAGTCCATCGTCTTTGAGAACCCGACGGAACTCTCTCAAGGCCCGTGACGGCTCTGCGGCGTGGCACAACGCCAGGTGGCACATCACCAAGTCGAACTCCGAGGAGCCAAGATCAATTTCCTCCATGTTACCCTGAAATATGCGTACCCGATCGGCCAGCCCCATCTTCCTGGCCTTCCGTTCCGCGACATCTAGCATTTCTCTCGATATATCCAATATCGTCACTTGATGGCCCTTGGAGGCCAGAGGGAGGGAATAGAAGCCTGTCCCGCCTCCTGCGTCGAGTATCTTCCCGCGACCTTTGGGAAGTAATTCATTGAGAACGTTGAAGATTATGCCATCCTGGATCTTTTCCCTGTACCCATTGTGAAAATTCTCATCGTAATCAGCGGCTAACTCCCTGTAGGCGTTCATTTCATCCTACGTTTAAAGGCGCACCTGAGAAATAAGAGTAAACCTGAGACAGCGCCTCGTTTACGTCAGCTCGACCGAGGCTAGCTCGCTCAGGTCCGCCAGGCTGTTCGCCTTCACGAGGTGCCCGGAGATCGTGTACAGGGTGTCGCCTATGTAGAGGCTGCGCTCGACGGAGTACTCGGAGTTGAACCAGTAGCCGCTCTTCAGGAAGTCCTGGCTCTCGGGTGGGATGTGGGTGACCTTCCCCCTGAGGCTTATTCCACCAAGGCCGATGTCGAACACGTAGGCGCCCTGGTAGACGTACTCGCCGTAGGCATTCGGTGGCGGGTTCCCGCCGTAGCTCTCGGCGTCGATCTCGGCCTCAAGTATCGGCAGGACGAGCAGGCCCTTCTCGCGGCTGAACAGGAAGGCCTTGTGGTCCTGAAGCGCAGGAGAGTCGGTGCCCCTGTCCCCGACCTCGATCTTGGCGACCTCAACGGGGTTAGCTACGTCGCTCACATCGAAGAGGCTGATCTTCAGCCCCTGGTACCAGGCGAAGTCCCCCTCCTCGGCCTCAACGGTCTCCTTACCTATCCCGATCATATGGGTCTCGTCGTAAGGGTGAAGGTAGTTGGAGTAACCCGGGATCTTCAACTTCCCAAGCACCGTTGGCGCCGATGGATTGCTCAGGTCTATGACGAAGAGCGGGTCGACCTTCTTGAAGGTGACGAGGTAGCAGCGGTCGCCCATGAAGCGGGCAGAGTAGATCTGCTCGCCGGGCGCCAGCCCCTCGAGCACACCGACAGTCCTCATCGACTCGTCGAGGACGTAGACGGCGCTGCTCGAGCCGCTACTACTCCTGGAGACGTGGCCCCCTGTGGTCGCTATCCTGAAGTAGCCGCCGCTCTCGTCCATGCTGAACTGGTTGAGCACCCAGCCCGGCACCTCCCCCTCCGCCAGGTAGGTGACCCTACCGTCCTGGAGCCTGATCTTGTGGATCGTCGTGTTCGATGAGCCTCCGGCGGTGATGTACATGTGGTCGAGGGAGACGTAGATTGTGCTGCTCGCGCCGAGTAACAAGGTCTTCGTCGAGACCTGCTCGAGCGCATTCTGGGTGTTGAGGCTGAAAATTGTAGTGTAGCTGTACCATGGGTCGGTGTCGTTTATGTAGTAGATCTCCTTCACCTCGATCATCCTAGCCCTGCCCTCATCCTCAACCATGGGCAGGCTCAGCTTCCCCTCCTGCACCCAAGCCCCCTTCTGGACAACCGCGTAGACGTAATCGCCGATCATCCTGCTCGTCAGGTAGCCGCCCTCCGCCCTGAACTCCCTGTCGAGCCTCGGGCTGGTCCTATCCGAGATGTCGTAGACCCTCACGGAGACCGAGTCGGTCGGCGGCGTCACTATCGGTGGCATAACGCCCGGGGGCAGGATGTTGCTACTCCTCATGATGACGTACTCTCCGTAGTTGTAGGAGAAGACGATGAGCTTATCGCCTGCGATATAGAGGTTCATGACACGCTCATCGAGGGTCGTCTTGGAGATGAGCTGTGCTTTTGAAGCTGGATAAGCCTTAACTATGTAGAACGAGTTCCCCTCCGCGAGGTAGATGTATTCGCCGTCTGTCTTGACGATGTCGGCCTCGTCGACGCCCTCGACCTGCACGTTAGTCCGAGAGAAGTCATTCTCAAGAACAGTGTCGGCTGACGACTTGACCATAAATCCGCCGACGATCTGGACCTCATAATAGCCTCTCGATGACGCATGGGTCTCTAGGAAGCCCCTCAGCTCATCCGAGGATCTGAAGCTCTTCAGGGAGCCGAAGCCGGATGCCCCTACGATCGACGTCCCCAAATCGAGTCCGAGGCTGGCCCCCGTCAGGATGCCACCCAGCACGACGCCTAGGATCGCATACGCAGCGAGGTTTACGTAGCTGCGACGACTAGAATGTAAGATATGTGTCATATTCATCGATCAATAGCCCCACACCTGCCGACTTAATACTAGGCTTTAGAACGTTCTGAACCGGCCTGTTCTGAACAATCGAACAGTTCGCCGATCCCCGCATCTTTTGAGATGAAAAAACATGTACATTCAATCCAAAACCCTACACTTTTATCCTGAATTGCCCATTCCTAATGAGGAATCTGCTTTGAAGCTCTTCACTGTCGGCCCCGTGGCCTGCTACCCCGTCGTCCTCAAGGCGATGGGGGAGCAGATGTACAGCCACAGGAGCGCCGAGTATAAGAGGCTCCACTACGACACCGTGGAGCGCCTCCAGGGGTACATCGAGACGCAGAACCCCGTCTACCTCTTCAGCAGCACAGGCACAGGCTTCATGGAGGCCGCTGTCAGGAACTGCGTCAGGGAAAGTATGCTCGCCTGCGTCAACGGGGACTTCGGAAAACGCTTCGCCGAGGTCGGCAAATCGAACGGGAGGAGGGTGGAGATACTCGAGCCCCCCATGGGGACCCCGATAACGCCTGACTCGCTCGACGATTCGCTGAGGAGGCACCCAGAGGTCGAAGCCATAGCGCTGACCCACAACGAGACGAGCGCGGGCCTCATCAACCCCCTCAGGGAACTCTGCACCGTCGCGGCGAAGCACGGGAAGCTGATCCTCGTCGACGCCGTCAGCAGCATGGGCGGCACAGAGATCAAGGTCGACGACTGGGGCATAGACATCTGCTTCAGCAGCAGCCAGAAGTGCTTCGGCGTCCCGCCAGGGCTCGGCATAGGCTCGGTGAGCAGGAGGTGCCTGCAGGTCGCCGAGAAGATGCCAAACCGCGGCTACTACTTCGACCTACTGCTCTGGCAGAGGGACCACGAGAAGGGGCAGGGAACCCCGGTCACCAGCGTGATCCCGCAGGTCGCAGGGTTGAACGCGGCG
Source organism: uncultured Candidatus Bathyarchaeia archaeon (assembly GCA_964650675.1). Lineage (GTDB taxonomy): Archaea > Thermoproteota > Bathyarchaeia > TCS64 > TCS64 > UBA8941. Next base: position 2,272 of record CAZYUK010000082.1, on the reverse strand, counting down.
CTCAGGATGGTGGAGGAGAAGGGCGGCAAGCAGTGGTACTTCAACCTCTACAAGAGGAGGAATTCAAGGATCAGGAGCGGAGTCAAGAGGCTCGGCACCTCGACCTACCCCAAGAGGGGGGCGGAGAGCCCGACCGTCAGCTGCATAAAGGCCCCGGCCGGCACCGACGGCCCGAAGGTATACGAAGCCATGCGTGGCAGGGGGTTCGAGCTCGCCCAGGGCTACGGCGCCCTCAAGGACTCCACATTCCGCATAGGCAACATGGGCTACATCAAATCCAGCGACATAACGCAGATGCTGGCGGCCCTGAAGGAGGCCTTCGAGGAGCTCACCTGACCACTCATTTCTTGAAGAACTCCGCCACGACGGGCCTCGTCAGGTAGTAGATGACGAGCAGGTTCACGGCGATGCTCACGATCGACTGATCGGGCGAGACGACGGCGAACGCCATCAAGGTCGCCAAGCCCAGCACGCCGATGGCGACGTTCCAGGCGGCCATGATGATGGCTCCTATCCTCCCCCATCTCCTCCCAAACCAGAGCCCAGTGGCGAAGATCACCTCGAGCACGTTCACGACGGTCACATAGGTGAGAGAATCCGTCGGGTAGAAGGCCGTGAAGTATGTGTAGTAGATGATGCCAAGGTCAAGTACGCCCATTATGAACAGCACCAATGCGATAACAAGGACGCCGGCCGGCCTCTCCATCGGTTATCAGCCCAATTTATAGACATTCAACTAGATTAAAGTAGACTCTCCAAGGAAAGGGCGGCTCATCGTGTTTCTCAGCGGATTATCCTGAACTCGCCGTGTTCGCCAGTGGTCTTCTCCCAGGACACCTCTACGTTGGACACGTTGGCGAGGAGGGGGCCGCGCCTGCACCAGTCAAGGAACTCATCCACATTCCCCCCGGGCCCCTCGGCGACCGCCTCCACGCAGCCGTCAGGGGTGTTCCTCACCCAGCCGACGAGGCCGAGCTGGGATGCCCTCCTCTGGGCGTCCCTCCTGTAGTTCACGCCTTGGACGCGGCCGGAGACGACCAGGTGGACCCTCATCAAGGCTCCTCAACACCGTACTTCGCCGCGATGAAGCAGCTCCCCTCACGGCTGACCATGCATGGGCCGATGGGGCTCTCGGGGTTGCAGCTCTTGTTGAAGGCCGGGCAATCCCAGGGGTAGATGAGGGCCCTGAGCACCTCGCCGCACCTGCAGCCGGCTGGCATTGAGTAGTCCCCCTCCGCCTCGGCACCGAACCTGATGCTCGCGTCGTGTTCCTCGAACTCGGGCCTAAGCCTGAGGCCTGACATCGGGATGGTGCCTATGCCCCTCCAGGGCGCGTCTCGGGCCGAGAAGACCTCGTCCATCATCCTGAGGGCGATGGGGTTTCCTCTCCTCCTCACGACGCGGCTGTAGGCGTTCTCCAGCTCCCCCCTCCCCTCCCTCTTCTGCCTGAGTATCATGGCTATGGCGAAGAGGATGTCGAGGGGCTCGAAGCCCGCTATCACCTGGGGGACCCTGTACCTTCTGGCGACATCCAAGTAACCTTCCTCACCTATGATGGCGCTCACGTGGCCCGGGTTGATGAAGCCGTCGACCCGAGTCTCCCCCGCCTCCAGGAGGTGAATCATGGCGGGCGGGATCAGGAGGTGGGCTGAGTACACGCTGAAGTTCGCCGGGGGACCTGCAAGCAGCTCTGAGGCCGTCGTTGGGGCCGTCGTCTCGAAGCCGACGGCGAAGTGGACCACATCCTTCTCCGTCCTCTCTGCTATTTGGACGGCGTCGTGGATGCTGTAGACGATGCGGATGTCCGCTCCCTGGGACTTGGCGTCCGACAGGCTTCCCAGCCCGGCGGGGACGCGCATCATGTCGCCGAAGGTCGTGACGGTGACCCCCGTCTCGGCGAGCCCTATCATGTAGTCTATCCTGTTCGGCGGCACCGTGCAGACGGGGCATCCGGGGCCCATGAGCACCTCGACATTCTTCGGAAGAAGGTTTCTGAGGCCGTATTTTGTGATGGCGTCCTCGTGGGTGCCGCAGACGTGGACGATCCTGTACCTGCCTCCCTCTGAGAGTTCCCCTATGAGGCGGCAGACCCTGCGCGCCGTGTCGCTGTCCCTGAAGCCCTCCACGAGGTCGAGCATCACTGAAAACAGAGAGACGCCGGATATAAATGAGTCTCCACCTGTCCTCCGCCCCAAAAAATCGGGCCAACCTAGGGATTTATATCACTAAAGCCACCCTACCACTGTGAGGACAGACTGGTGACAACAGAAGA
>CAZYUK010000081.1:0-6570 GCA_964650675.1 uncultured Candidatus Bathyarchaeia archaeon | reverse complement strand
TCTACCAGAGGGGCATCCTCACCGAGAAGGACTTCGGCTTCAAGCCCGCCTGGGGTGACGCGGAGTCTATGACGAAGCTTGCATGGCTCATAGCCGAGCGGAGGAAGGTAGGCAGATTCCTCGGGGAGGGAACCTACCGGGCGGCGCTGAAGATCGCCAAGAGGAAGGGCATGAAGCCTGAGCAGCTTCTGAAGTATGCCATCCACGTGAAGGGCATAGAGATAGGCGCCCACGGAACCAGGAGCGGCGCAGACTACACACACGACCTAAGCTACGCCGCCAGCGTCCAGGGAGGAGACCACACGAGCGTCGCCGTCGACGGCTTCACGGAGTTGTCCGCGGCCGTATTCACCGACTCCGCCGTCTTCTGCAACTTCTGCTTCTTCGGCGTCCCTCAAGAGCTCGTCTTCGACTTCGCCAAGGCCGTCACAGGCTTCCCGATAACCCAGGAGAGCTGGAGACGCGTCACGGGGCCGAGGATAGTGACCCTTCAGAGGGCGCTTCTGCTCCTCGGAGGGCCAGACGTGACGTGGGAGCCGATCATAGACGACGACAACCCGCCTAGGTTCTACGATCCCCTACCAACGGGACCATACAAGGGGAACAAAACGGATAAGGCGCTGGTCGAGCAGAAGAGGAAGACCTACTTCGAGACCCTCGGCTGGGACGAGAGGGGCATACCCACGAGGGAGACCCTGACGAGGCTGGGCCTCTCGGACGTGGACCCACTCATGAGGAAGCTCCGACAGTAACCCCCCGCAAACGTCCCTTTCTTCAGAAGTTTTTATCAACCCAAGCCATCCTACAGCCATTCTAGTGGTTGTATGAGCAAGCCGATCTGGATCGCACGCGACTACGCAGCCTGCTCCGGGTGCAAGCGATGCGAGATCGCCTGCAGCATGCACCATGAGGGATGGATCTGGCCGGAGGCGTCCCGCGTCAGGGTGTTCATGCCCTTCCCAGGATGCGAGGTGCCACACCTCTGCTCCCAGTGCAAAGACTACCCATGTGTGGCCTCATGCCCCGTCGGTGCCCTCTCGACAAGCGCCGACAAGGCTGTCCTCGTCGACAGGGAGAAGTGCACTGGATGCGGAACGTGCATAAGGGCATGCCCGGGAAACGTTCCTTTCCTCCATCCAGGAGACGGCAAGGCTACGATATGCGACCTCTGCGACGGCGACCCCGAGTGCGTTAAGGTCTGCAAGGAGGCTGGATACAACGCCCTCATGCTCGTGGAGGAGGAGCCAAGCGTGCATAGGAAGCTGTTCAGTAGGAACCCGATAGAGGTGGCGAAGGATCTGGCAGTCCTGTTCTTCGGCGAAAAGGGGGAGGAGGTCATCTAGATGCCTGGCGGCTATGCGGGCAAGTTCCTGGATGTTGATCTAACCAAGAGGAAGGTCAGCGAGACGAGGTTCGACGACGATGTCCTCGAAGCCTACTTCGGAGGGAGAGGTCTGGCCGCAAAGATGCTGTGGGACAGGATAGGGAAGAAGTGGGCCAGGGTCGACCCGCTCGGCCCGGAGAACCTACTCATAGCCCTCACGGGCCCCATGACGGGCATCTATCCGGGCGGCAGAATATGCGTCTCCGGGAAGAGTCCCCTAAGCAACGGCACCGTTGGCTCCACCGCCTCAACAGAGTTCGCCCACGAGCTGAAGTGCGCAGGCTACGACGGCGTCATCGTCTCAGGCTTGGCCGATGAGCCGGTCTACATCCAGGTCACAGACGAGGGAGGCGAGATCAAGCCCGCCGAACACCTCTGGGGGAGGGACGGCGAGGAGACCCTCATAGCCCTCAACAGGGAGGTCGTCGCGGCCCTCACCAAGAGGAGGCCGAACATAGGACTCTGGAGGGAGCCCGGGATGATCTACATTGGCCCAGCAGGCGAGAACGTGGTCAGGAACGCCGCGGTGATGACGAAGCTGTGCCATGCCTGCGGCTATGGCGGCTATGGCGCGGTGATGGGGAGCAAGAAGCTGAAGGCGGTCGTCGCGAAGGGCCGTGGGAGGATGCCCGCCGTCGACGCCCCCGAGGCTGCGAAGCTCCTGTGGAGGAAAAGCCACGAGCACCTCATCGCGCGCACCGGCTTCCGCCGACAGGGCACCGGCTACGGCGGATACGGCTTCGGCAACAACTCGAGCAGCGAGCCTATCAGGAACTGGCAGGAGGAGTGGCACGACGAGAGGAGCTTCGGGGGCCCCATGTTCGAGACGAGGTTCTGGGTGAAGAAGAGGTGGGCGGACTGGAACTGCACGACGAACTGCATGAAGGTCAGCTGCATCAAGACGGGGCCCTGGAAGGGGGACATAACCGACATGCCAGACTACGAGCTGCAGTCCCACTGCGGCACAAACTTCGGCATCTTCGACCCAGAGGCATGCATCCATCTCAGCACACTCATCGACATGCTCGGCCACTCGGGAATAAACGGACCAAACGCCATGGGCTACGCCGCAGAGCTCTACCAGCGCGGCATACTGACGAAGGATGACATAGGCTTCGAACTCAGGTGGGGTGACCCAGTCGCCTTCGACAGGCTCGCGAGGATGATCGCCAAACGCGAGGGCATAGGGGACATCCTCGCCGAGGGCACCTACAGGGCGGCTTTGAAGATAGCTGAGATGAAGGGGATGAAGCCTGAGGAGCTGCTCAGGTACGCCGTCGTGGTCAAGGGGATAGAGGTCGGCGCCCACGGCACGAGGAGCGACGCCGACTTCGCCCACGACATCAGCTACGCCGCAAGCGTCCAGGGCGGGGACCACACCAGCCTAGCAAACGACGGCTACTCCGACATGTCTGGGAGCATCTTCGCCGACTCAGGCGTCTTCTGCAGCTTCGCCTACAGCGGCCCCCAGGAGATGGCCTTCGACTTCGCCAAGGCGATAACGGGCTTCCCGATAACCATCGAGAGCTGGAGGAGGGTCACCGGGCCGAGGATAGTCACACTCCAGAGGGCTCTACTCCTCCTCGGCGGACCGGACGTGACGTGGAGGCCCATCCAAGATGACGAAAACCCGCCGAGGTTCTACGAGCCCCTTCCCACCGGCCCCTACGCCGGGAAGACGACGGACAGGGCCAAGGTTGAGAGCAAGAGGCGCACATATTTCGAGACGCTCGGCTGGGACGAGCGGGGCATACCGAAGAGGGAGACCCTCGACAGGCTAGGCCTCTCCGACGTCGAGCCATTCATGAGGAAGCTCAGGGAATAATCTCCCTTCTCAACCCTTATTTTCCACCGCACACAGACAAGCAGTGATGAGGATCACCGTACGCGTCTTCGGCGACATAGCCTCCGTCATCGGCCGCAGGCACACAGTCGACCTCGAGGAGGGCTCGACGGTCGGCTCTCTCGCAAGGAGGATCGGTGAGAGCAGCGGGCAGAGGAGGCAGGGATACCTCGGGGAGTTCAAGGTGGGCGGCAAAGACCTCATGATCCTCGTCAACGGCAGGAGCATAGACCTCCTCCGAGGCACCGCGACGCCCCTCAGGGACGGTGACGAGGTCGTCATAATGCAGCCGACAGCCGGCGGCTAGGGTCCAGACCGGCAGGCGCCTGCATTTCAAGGGTAAAACGCTTATCTTTACCGGTCCAACATAAACCGGTGCATAGATTTTGAAGGGCTGGAACGGAAGCTTCCTCAGGGTTGACCTCACGAAGGGGAAGCTGATCCGTCAGGAGTACCCTGAGGACCTCGCGAGGCGCTTCATGGGCGGCAGAGGCTTCGCAGTCAAGCTCCTCTGGGACGAGCTCAAGCCCGGGACCGACCCCCTGGGCCCAGAGAACATGCTCATCTTCGCCGTCGGCCCTTACACGGGCTTCACCGTTCCCAACAGCGGCAAGATGGTCGTCGCCGCGAAGAGCCCGCTGACCGGCGGATACGGCGACGGAAACCTGGGCACGATGGCCTCCCCGAACATGAGGAAGGCTGGGCTCGACGTCATCATCGTCACCGGCAAGGCGAGGAAGCCGAGCTACATCTGGATCGATGATGACGAGGAGGAGATTGTGGACGCATCAGACCTATGGGGGCTTGATTCCTACGAGGCCGAGAGGAGGCTGAAGGGTAAGCATGGCGCGGCGAGCGGCGCCCTGCTCATAGGCCCATCCGGCGAGAACCTTTGCAGGATAGCGACGATCGTCAGCCAGGAGGGGCGCGCCGGCGGCAGGCCGGGCATCGGCGCCGTCATGGGGAGCAAGAACCTGAAGGCCGTCGTCATCCACGGCACAAGGAGGCTGAAGGCGGCGGACAAGGTCACACTCGACAGGCTCGGCAGGGAGGGCTTCCAGAGCATCCTGAAGCGGGACAACTACAAGCACTGGAAGGCACAGGGCACGATGGCCACGGTCGAGTGGTGCCAGGCCGCGGGGACCCTGCCGACGAGGAACTTCAGAGAAGGAGTCTTCGAGCACTCGAAGGAGATCGACGGTAACACCATGGAGGCCCAGACGATAAAGCAACGAGGCTGCCCCAACTGCAACATGACCTGCGGGAACGTCATATTGGACACCAACGGCGAGGAGAGCGAGCTCGACTACGAGAACGTCGTGATGCTGGGCAGCGACATAGGCGTAGGCGACCTGAGGCAGGTCGGGAGGTTGAACAGGATGTGCGACATGCTCGGCTTGGACACCATCAGCGCGGGCAGCGCCGTCGCCTTCGCCATGGAGGCGTCCGAGAAGGGACTCGTGAAGGGGTTAAACATAAAGTGGGGCGACTTCGAGGGGGCGCAGAGGCTCCTCGAGGACATCGCCTACATGCGTGGCCATGGCGCCACGTTCGGCCTCGGTGTCAAGAAGGCCGCGGAGAAGATCGGTAAGGGCTCATCCGATTGGGCCATGCACGTGAAGGGGCTGGAGTGCAGCGCCTACGACTGCCACCTCTGCCCGGGGATGAGCCTGAGCTTCGGCACCTCGCCTATAGGCGCCCACCACAAGGACGCCTGGGTCATCAGCTGGGAGATAAGCAGCGGCACACGCGAGGAGTACAGCCCCGCGAAGGCGGACAAGGTGATAGAGTTCCAGCGCATCAGGGGAGGCATGTTCGAATGCCTGGTCGGGTGCAGGTTCCCGTGGATCGAGCTGGGCTTCGAGACGGACTGGTACCCCAAGTACTTCGAGGCCGCGACGGGCGTCAAGATGACCCTCGACGACATGTGGGTTCTAGGAGACCGCGTCTACGCCCTCATCAGGGCCTTCTGGGTGCGCGAGTTCGGGGGCAAATGGGATCGGACCATGGACTACCCGCCTGAGCGTTGGTTCAAGGAGCCTCTCACCGAGGGCGCCCTCGAGGGGAAGCACCTGGACAAGTCGAAATACGACACGCTCCTCGGCTACTACTACGAGAAGAGGGGCTGGGATGATCGCGGGATACCGACGAGGGCCACCTTCAAGCGCCTCGGCCTCGGGAAGGAGGCGGGGGAGCTCGCGAGATTCGTCAAACTCAAGTAACCTAGCTCAACCCACCATTTTTTGGTAAAAGGGTTCAAATCCAGATCGATGGCTTCTTCCTACAGTAGTGATAGTATGGGTTTCTGGCCTGAAGGATACAGCTCATGCGTTTTCCTCAGCTTCGACTACGACGCGTCCAGTGCGGAGATGTGGAAAGCTCCCCTGGACGCAGTCGCCCAGAGCAAGGGGAGGTACGCCCCGAAGGTGGCGATCCCGAGGATATTAGACATGCTTGATCGCCTGGGCATGAAGGCGACCTTCTTCACGCCGGGCTGGACGGCCGACAACCACCCGGACTCGATCGAGGCGATCATGAGCCACGGCCATGAGGCCGCGGCGCACGGCTACAGCCATGAGAGGATCACGGAGCTGAGCTGGGAGGCGGAGGCTTCGGTCTGGGAACGCAGCCTGGCTGCACTGGAACGGCTCGGGGTTAAGCCGAAGGGGTACAGGGCGCCTTACTGGCTCGTCGGAGACAGGAGCATCGCCCACATGAGGCGCCTGGGCTTCAGCTACTCGAGCAACTTCATGGACGACGACATGCCTTACATGCTCAGCTGGAGGGGCGAGGAGACTGGGATCGTGGAGCTCCCCGTCGAGTGGCTCCTGGACGACTGGCCACACTTCGAGACGGACAGGAAGAATCCAGAAGAAGTCTACGGCCTCTGGAAGCCGGAGTTCGAGGCCCTCCACGACCTGGGCAGGTATTTCGGCCTCACCTGCCACCCCGAGTGCATAGGAAGGGCCTCGCGCCTCAGGATGCTGGAGAGGCTCCTGGGCGAGATGAAGGAGAAGGGCGATGTCTGGTTCCCTACCGGGGCGGAGCTGGCGGAGCACGTAAGGTCCAAGAGACGCTGATCCAAGACCCCCCTTTCTTCCTCAGAACCGCCTGAGCACCGTCTGCCTCGGCCGCTGCCTCGGCGGGGGCAGCTCCACCCTGAAGCTTGCGAGCCTCTCCAACTGGCCGTCGAACTCCGCGAGGAAGCTGGGCAGGGCCAGGATGGACACGGACGGAACCCTCCTGTAGATGTCAAGGGGGGTCGCGGACAGGGTCAGGGCGACCGGGACAACGACCGCCCGCCTCCATCTCACGAGGCCGGCCCTCTCGGTGAGCCCAGGCA
>CAZYUK010000080.1:0-6717 GCA_964650675.1 uncultured Candidatus Bathyarchaeia archaeon | reverse complement strand
GAGCTCGTCGCAGAGCCTCTGGGCGAGGGCTGGGTCGTCGTCGGTCACAGCGACGACGGCGCTCCCGACCCTTTCAACATCGGCGTATGGGAATGCAGGGAATATGCAAACGTTCAGCACCCTCGGCTGCTTCTCCATCCTGAAGGCGGTCTCGAGGAGCTTCACCATGGGCCCCTCCGTCGTGCGCTGGTTGATGGTAGGCGGCAGCATCCTCAGCTTCTTGAAGGCGACGACAGGCCTCACCTCGCCCTTCATGGCTCTCACCATCGCCTCGGCCGCCTCCGCCCCCCTCTCAAACATATCGACATGCGGGTTGGTGTCGTAGCCGTAGATGGCGTCGCAGTTCTTCACCATCAGTCCGGATATGAGGCCATGGAGATCTAGGGTGATGATGATCGGCGTCTTCGGGCCGACCTCTTTCCTGACCTCACTGAGCAGGGTTCCCTCTGCCTCGGGGACACCCTCAGCCACCATGGCGCCGTGGAGGGCTAGGAGAACACCTTCAACCTTCCCAGCCTCTCGAATGCCCCGTGTGATCGTGTCAACAAACACCCGGTAGTCGCTATTCCTTATCGGACCGGCCGGGGTGGCGTGTCCACCCATCGTCGAGATCACATCGACGCCATGCCTCTCCAGGACATCGAGGAAACCCCCAATGCCGGACCTTGTCCCCCTGTGGGTGTTGATCAAATCCTCTCCGTAGAGTGGATCGTAGTCGGCGAGGGTCGTCCCCACCGTGCTGAAGGTGTTCGTCTCGTGCATCATCATGCCGATGACGACTCTAAAGGCTGTCATGGCTCCATATTGTTCAAGGGTTAATTTAAAACCTGATTTTCAGTGAGCCTTTTGTTAATCCTCTTCTAATAAGAGCCGACGAAGTGGATGCCTTGAGATAGATGCTTGAAAAAAGGAAGAGGGGTACTCGGTCTTTTACCAGACCTCTCGCAGGAGGCGGAGCGCGTTTCCACCGATTATCTTCGCGATCTCCTCGTCGGAGTAGCCGTGCTTCACCATCCATCGGGCGACGTTCTGGAGGCACTCAGACGGGTTCTCCATCCCCCTCACGTACTTCAGCCTCTTCAGCGCCTCTATGTTCATGTCGATGCCCAGGTACTGGTTCGGAGAAGCCTTTCTGTCGGGCCTGCTGTAGTGGCCCAGACCCATCTTCTTCGAGTTCTCGAGGTTATTCAGGTACATCCCAACGTGGTCGGAGTAGCTTGTATCAGGGCCGCATCCAACATAGTCGATGCCCACGAGGTCGATGCAGTACTCTATGTGCTCCATGTAGGACTCTATGCTGTGCAGAGGGTGCTTCTCGGTGACGGTGAGGTTGGGCGCCGCCTCAATCCCCATCACACCACCCCTCTCCGCCAGAGCCTGGATCACGTCGTCGGGGAACATCCTCGCCGTCGGCGTCAGCGCCCGGACGCCGCTGTGGGAGATGACTATTGGCCTCTTGCTTAGGGCGATTGTGTCCCTCGCCGTCTGGTCGCTCACGTGGCTCACGTCCACGAGCATACCCAGCTTGTTCATCCTGACGACCGCGTCGTACCCGAAGTCGGTCAGCCCCCCCTCCCTGATCTCCTTGAGCCCCGTGCCGAGCATGTTCGACTCACTGTAGTTCACCCCCATGCTCCTAACACCGAGGCCGTAGAGCACGTCGAGCCTATCCACCTCATTCTCTATGCACGAGCAGGACTCCAAGACTCCCACCCAGGCCAGTCTTCCTTTGTCGTGGGCTTCCAGAATGTCATCCACCTTCCTGCAGTGGATAACGAAGTCCTGCTTAGCTATGTCGCAGAGCTTCATGCCGAGGTCGTGGATGGTGCTCATCCAGTCCCAGCCGTTCTTGGTGTTGATGAAGTTGCTCCCATCCATCATGTTGTCGAAGACGCAGTCCAGCCCAGACTTACTCAGCGCCTCGTAGGCGAGGGGCTCCCTGCCCTCCCTGCTGAACTCGTCGCGGATACTTATGTCCTCAGGCCTAGTACATGGGTGCTCATGGAGGCTGATCACGATGTTCTTCTCGATGATCCCCTCGAACCGATCCTCCTCGCCCTTGGATAGCGGGACCCACTCGGTCCACTCAGGGATCATCTCCTGCCTGAGCTTGAACTCCCTGAAGTCGATCCCTGGCTCAAGGAACTGAAAGGCTTTGTAACCGGAATATTTCTTGTTCCTACCCAAAGCAACCCCCATAAATAGATGCCATTTCAAGTTAAATACATCATACCCACCTCCGATCCGAGAATGGAAAAAGCATTTCACTCCAATGAGAAGATAACATGCATGGAACCTCCTAAGCAGGTATGCATTTACGGATCAGGCTACCTCGGCTCCCAGATCGCCCTACAATGCGCCGTCAGTGGTCTTCATGTGAACCTCTTCGATGTCTCCAGAGCCTCCCTCAGGCGATCAAGGAACTCGGTAAGCGGGTACATGGATCAGTGGGTCATCGAGGGGAAGATAAAAGCCGAGGAAAGTGGAAACATCCTCTCCAGGATGCTTTGGACCGGCTCGGCTTCGCGGGCCACCGCCGCCGCAGAGATCGTGATAGAGGCCGTCACAGAGCGTCTCAACGTGAAACGTGAAGTCTTCAAGAACCTGGATAGGTTATGCGGGCCCAATACCATTCTTGCGACAAACAGCTCATCCATAAGGGTCTCAAAGATCGAGGACGCGACGAACCGTCCAGACCGTGTGCTAAACATGCACTTCTATGGCTTCCCCTGGAGGAACAGGATAGTCGAGATCATGAGGGGGACGAAGACCAGCGACGAGACCATGGGCAGGGCTAGGGGGTTCTCGGCGATGATTGGGCTGACGCCCCTCATCGTGGTCAAGGAGAGCACCGGCTTCATATTCAACCGCGTCTGGAGGGCGGTAAAGAGGGAGTGCCTCCACCTCGTCGATGAGGGCGTAGCCACACACGAGGACGTGGACAGGGCTTGGATGAGCCTCTACGGCACGGCGTCAGGTCCCTTCGGTATGATGGACCGTGTCGGCCTCGATGTGGTCAGGGACATCGAGATGACCTACTACGAGGAGTCAGGTAACCCCAGAGACTATCCTCCGAGGCTTCTAGTTGACAAGATTAGTAGGGGGGAGCTAGGTGTGAAGACGGGCAGAGGCTTCTACAAATACCCCAACCCAGCCTTCGAGGACCCCTCATGGCTCCATGGGGCAAAGTAGCAGGTACGCTCGAGAAGCATTTATCTACAATTCAGCTAACTCAAATACCATGGATCGCCTCACCATCCTAGGCGGCAAACCGGTATCCGACAAGAAGATACCCCTCGCGAAGCCTGTCTTCTCGCAGAAAGACGCAGACGACGTGGCCAAGGTCCTCAGGTCAGGCTACGTCCGGATGGGTCTCTACACTAAGGAGTTCGAGGAAAAGTATGCTGAGAGGGTCGGCGCTAAATACGCCTACGCCGTCTCCAACGGCACAGCGGCCCTACACGTCGCATACCTCTCGACCCTGAAGCCAGGGGACGAGGTCATCGCCCCGGCATTCACCTTCATCGCCACCGTCAGCACGGTCTTCTACAGCAACGCTAAGCCGGTGTTCGCCGACATCGACCCCGAGACATACCTCATCGACCCAGAGGACGTGAAGGAGAAGATAACCAGCCGGACGAGGGCCATCGCGCCCGTCCACCTCTTCGGCAACGCAGCAGACATGGACGCTCTCACCGAGATCGCGGAGGACCACAAGCTCCTCCTCATCAACGACTGCGCCCAGGCCCACGGAACAGAGTACGGTGGTAGAGACCTGGGCTCATGGGAGCACTTAAACTGCTACAGCTTCTACCCGACCAAGACCATGACGACCGGGGAGGGAGGCATGGTCACAACAAACGACCCTGAACTATATCGTTTGGGGACGCTCATCAGGAACCATGGCGACGACGGAAGGTACCACCACGTGATGCTCGGACTCAATTACCGGATGACCGACATCATGGCCGTCATCGGTTTGAACCAGCTTGAGAATCTTGACGGTTACCTCAGGGAGAGGCGCTACATCGGTGAGAAGCTCAGGAGAGGAATCGAGGAGATCGACTGCGTTAGTCCACAAAAAATTACGCCGAAGACGAATCCAAGCTTCAGTTACTTCTCTGCTACACTCGACCTTGAGAAGTTGAAATGCACGAGAGACGAGTTCCTAAAAGCCCTCCAAGTCGAGAACATCGACTGCGGTGTCCACTACCCGACGCCCTTGACGAGACAGCTCGCCATCCTCGACCTCATGAAACCTGACAGATGCCCCGTCTCCGAAGATGTGGCGAACAGGATCTTCAGCCTGCCCATGCACCCCCACCTTTCAGACGACGACTTGGACGCTATCCTGAACGCTGTAAAGAAGGTGACGACCTACTACCACAGATAAAACCGGCCCCTATACCAAAATTCAATAATCAACCTGCCCCCCACAATAACCATTACGGGGTTCATACAGTGAGCCACTTCCTTAGAGAGGTCGAGGAGAAGTACGACGTCTCAAGCATAAGGGTAGACGGCGAACAGGCTTGGCCTTACCTCAGGATCGCCTACGCGACATCCTATCTCTTCAAGGGGAGAAGGATGAGGAGAACACGATCTAAAGCCTCCGCCGGTTCAATTATCGACTCAATCGGCAAGCTGTTCTACGGCTTCGGAGGCTGGTTCAGGCAGTATGACTACGTCATCTTCTCAACATCCAGAAGGAACGTCAGAAAGAGGATCGAAGGCAAGTACTTTGACAGGTTCGCCGATCCACTGGCAGACGAACTCGGGAGGGATAAGACGCTCGTGATCGAGGATCCGGAGCCAGACCACCTCCTGAGGGAGGAGGTCTATACAAAGAACATTACCGGGATCTACCCAATCTACCTCCTCTCGGCCGTCAAGAGGAAGCTTAGCCCAGGACCCTTAGTGATCGAGGGACAGACGACGCTTGACCATATTAAGAAGGATTATGGTCTAGAGGTCAACGACGAGAGGATAATCAGGGTCTTTAGGAGCAGATACTCCGCTTACAAGCGGTTCTTCAAACATTTAAAGCCCAGTTTCGTATTCGTCGTTTGCTCCTACTACGATATGGGAAAGGTGAAGGCGGCGAAGGATCTCGACATTGAGGTCGTCGAGATACAGCACGGCTCGATCGGGGAGGGCCACGAGGCCTACAACATCTACGCCGACCTGAACAGGGTCTTCTACCCCGATCACATGCTGGTCTTCGGAAAGAGGGACGCGGAGATCCTTGAACATGGCAGGTTCGTTGATGCGGGGAATGCCTACACTGTGGGCAGCTTCTACATCGACTACCTAAAACATAATTTTAAACCAGATACATCATTCGTGAACAGACTGAAGAAGTTCAAAAAAGTGGTTGGAGTGACCCTCCAATCGACCGTGGAGGACGAACTCATAGGCTTTATAATTGCCTGCGCAGCATTGGACAGGGACATCGGCTACATTTTAGTCCCTAGGCACCCGATTGAGCGCGACTACTCGGACCTTGTCCTCCACGAAAATGTTATGGTGGAACTTGAGCACGAGTTCTACGAGCTGATGTTGTACGTCGATATCCACTCGACCGTCTACTCAAGCTGCGCCGTCGAAGCCCCCAGCCTTGGCGCCCCAAACATTCTCATCAACATTAACAACCTCTCGAAACTTTATTTCTCGAGCCTTCTAAGAGATGAAAGGGTCTCAAAATATGTCGAGACCCCTGAAGAGTTCTTGGAGGCGGTAAGATCATTCAACGGAATGAGCAGAGAGTATGTGGCCAGCCTTAACGAGGATATTATTAAACCAGGCTACCTCGATAATATCAAGCTCTTCATTAATAGTGTTGTGAGGCCTGACAGGGCGTGATCTCATGGGCAAGTCGAAGGCATTGAGCATAGTAGGTATCATCCCGGCAAGGGGCGGTTCCAAGGGGATACCAAGGAAAAACCTCCGCGACATAGCAGGGAAGCCCTTAATCGCCTATACGATTGAAGCTGCACGAGGGGCTAAACTATTAACGAAAGTCATCGTCTCAACCGATGACAAGGAGATTGCAGCCACCGCCACGTCTCATGGGGCGGAGGTCCCGATTCTGAGGCCAAGTGAACTCGCCAAGGACAATAGTCCAACTATCCATGCAATACAGCACATGGTAAGGCACATCGAGGATCAGGGTGGAAAGGTGGATGTCGCAGTAACGCTTCAGCCGACGAGCCCGCTCAGAGAATCAGTAGACATCGACGGCGCGGTCAAGATCCTGCTCGATACAGGCGCCGATTCAGTCATCTCGGTTACCGCGGCAAAGTATAGCCCCTACCTGATGTTCACCCTAAACGGGGACAGGCTGGTACCATTCTTCGGTGAGGAGACAAAGATCAGGCGCCAAGACCTCCCGAAGGTGTATTCATTGAATGGAGCCATCTACGTGACACGAAGGGACACCCTGATGAAGGGCAACTCACTCTATGGAAAGGACGTCAGAGCCTACGTGATGCCGGAGGAGAGGTCGCTGGATGTGGACACGCTCCTCGACCTCAGGATAATTGACCTGCTTCTTAGAGGCATTGAGAGGGAAAGAAGAAGTTGAAGTCGATAGCCGTCGTGACCGGAACGAGAGCCGAGTTCGGGATACTGACCCCAATACTGACCGAGATAATGAGATCAAAGGAGCTCGAGCTTCACATCATCGCCACGGGCATGCACCTCTCAAAAGTACATGGT
>CAZYUK010000079.1:0-6809 GCA_964650675.1 uncultured Candidatus Bathyarchaeia archaeon | reverse complement strand
TCGAAACTGCCTATAGAGGGTAAGGCGAATATCTGGGGGGACGAGATATACTTCAGCATACCCGTTGAGGTTGGCGCGGAGAACCAGAGCGACGTGGTCCAGTTGGGCGACATTGCGTACTGGCCACCTGGGAACGCCCTGTGCATCTTCTTCGGCCCCACGCCAGCTAGCTGGGATGAGGAGATAAGGCCGGCGAGTCCCGTGAATGTGATCGGCAGAATCGTAGATGATCTCCGCATCTTCAAGCTCGTCAGCAGGGGAGACCGGATCAGACTGGAGAGGGCCTAGCCGAGCGCCAACCTGATCTTCTCCAGAAGATAGCCACTCAGCGCCTCGACATTCTTCCTGTCTCTCATGATGGCCACGCTCGGCCCCTTTTCCCTCGACCAGAAGTCGATGGTCAGGGGTCCCCTGAAATCCGGCATGCTGTGACGCCGCGTGCGTGCTGATAGACCCTCGATCTGCCTCCTCATCGACGCCTCATTCACCCCCTCATCAACGCATCTCGCGTATATCGAGGGGAAGAGCATGTTGAGGGCCATAAGACCCGGTGTCGATAGGAGTGTGTATCTTTCATGCTCCGCGAATGCCTCTGGGTAGATCGCCTTAACGCCACTCCAGAAGTCTATCAGGATATCTGCGAGCTCCCTGATTGGGAGCCCCTGGAATGTCTTCTCCCGCAGAATCTCCGCGACAGATGCTATGAGCGGCTTGTCGGAGACTATGGTCATCTCGTCGCTCTCCTGCCCCACCATCTTGATCCTCTTGTAGAAGGGTGACCTCGGCTCTGAGTTGAGGCTGTCAACCGCCTCACTGGCCAGGCCGAGCCTGACGCCTCTGCCCCCCTCCAGCTTCCAGAGCCAAGACGCCCCCTTCTCCCATAGCATCCGCTGTAGATGCCTGTAGGCGAGGTCGGTTGGCACGCTCTTCTGCCTCCTGTTAACTATGTAGAAAAGCATGAGTTCATCGAACCTCGCCGGCTGCCTCAGTATGGAGAGTATGACAGGATATTTCTAAGTCGCCGTTCCTCTCTATGGCCCTCTTGAGGGCCTCTATCCTGTGCTGGCCGTCTATGAGCCAGAACCTTTCCTCGCCGACATCTAGCCTGCCGATTGAACACCATCCGAGGCTCGCCTCCTCCCTGAACTTCGCCTCACCCCTTATGTTCACGAGGATCGAGGTGGGGAAGCAGCCCATTTCCCGCATGAGATAACTCACCGCACTGCCCCGCCCCTCTTTAAGCTGGCTGGCCACAGGGAACCTCTGGTAGCCTCTCTGATTCTGAGGCGTCCACCTGTCGATCTCGCATCTTTCGATTACCTCTTGGGCCATCAGTACGGAGACGTATATCTCAAAGCTCTCCTTTCCACCCCTCTGCGTTATACGAAAAACATCGAACTCCAAGCGAGCATCAAACATAGATGAGATTAACCAAGATTAAAACTTTCAATTATAGTTGACAATAATCGTGTATTGATGAAACATGTTTAATATCCGAGGCATTAATCAGCCTATTCGATATGGGTCGGATTGGCGGGCTCATCCGCATAATTAGGCCCGTTAACGCCTTGATGGTCGGGTTCGGCATACTCGTCGGTGTAGTCATCACTGGGGGCCTGACCTCCATGATACCCCTATCTTACTTGGCTCTCGCCTTCGTCACGGGCTTCACTTTGACAGGCAGCGCCATGGCCGTGAACGACTACTACGATCGTGAGATAGACGCTGTCAACGAGCCGAATAGGCCGATCCCAAGTGGCTCGGTCAAGCCCAGCGAAGCGCTCGCCCTCTCAGCTTTCCTCAGCATAATAGGTTTAGCGTCGGCTTGGGGGATCAGCCTCGAATGCCTCGGGGTGGCCCTATTCGCCTGGCTTGTGATGATGGTCTACTCGAGCTGGGGGAAGAGAACAGGTTTCCCCGGAAACCTCATGGTGAGCACCTGCATCGCGCTCCCCTTCATATACGGCGGACTACTGACCTCGAACACCCCATCCGCCATCCTCTTCAGCCTCATTGCCTTCCTCTCTAACACCGGCAGAGAGGTGACGAAGGGCATCGTAGACATTGAGGGAGACCGGAAAGAGGGCGTCAGGACCCTGGCCGTCTCTCTTGGGCCTAGGGCGGCCTCGCTTGCTGCCGTTTTCTTTTATCTTTTAGCTGTGGCCGCCTCGGTTCTTCCCCTTTACCTCAACCTAGTCTCGATCTGGTATATGCCATTCGTCGTCGTGACCGATTTTGGCCTCATCTATGGGTCTGTCGTCCTGATAAGGGAGCCCAGCAGGGAGAATAGCCGGCGCGTTAAGAACAGCGTCCTGTATTGGATGCTGATAGGTCTCTTGGCCTTCGCCGCAGGTGGGCTCTTCTAGAAACGAGTCTGTTTACCTTGAGGAGAGGGCCACCCTCTCGACCTCTCTCTTGCGGCGGACCGCGAAGTTGTTTCCGTCGTTGTTCGCGGCGCCTATTAGTTGATCCGCCACGATCTCCTCGAGGGTTCTCCTGTTCCCGAAGGTCTGCTCCTTGATTCCTCTGACGAGGTAGCGGAGGGCGAGGTCTATCCTGCGCTGGGGGCTTATGTCTACGGCGAGTCTGTAGACGACGCCGCCGTAGCCGATGCGCGTCGTGTCCTCGTTTGGTGCAGAGTTCTCGACCGCCCTGATGAGGACCTCTATGGGGTTCCTGCCGCTCTTCAGGCTTATGATCTTGAAGGCGGTCCGGACGGCGTTTGTTATCCTGCTCTTGTCGCCGCCGCTGCTGCCTGGCTTCATCAGGTCGTTGATGAGCCTCTCGACGATGTTCATCTCTGACTTCCGGAACCTCCTGGCCTCATGGCGCCCACCTGAGTGGGGGAGGTATATCGGCTTCAGCTTCAGGTACCTTTTCAGTCCAATGTCCCTGACCTCGATGCCGTCGTAGCTCCACTCGCCGAACAACTTGATCTCCGTTGAGGTCTTCGGCGCAGCTTCCTCTTCGCTCACTTGGCCACTTCGCCTCGAATAGTGAGAGACGAAGAGAGGGTACATGAATAAAAGGCTTTTTGAAGACGATCAGTCTTTTAACCCGGTCCCCCGACCACGTATTACAAGATGTCGCCGAAGGGATACTCCCTCTCCTACTACATTCTATGTGTCGTCGCTCTCCTCGCCATGTTCTCGACTACTCTAATCAATCCTCTCCTCTCGATCTTCGCAAAGGAGATCGGCGCGACAGGCATCTGGATAGGCCTGGCGGTCGCCGCATACTGGGTGAGCAGGATTATTCTCGAGATTCCCAGCGGCATACTGTCATCAAAGTACGGCTACTATCCACCTATGTTGATAGGGCTAGTATTGACGGCGGTAGGAACTGCGGTCTGTATATATGTATCTGATCCATTCCAGCTTATCCTAGGCAGAGCCCTTCAAGGTCTTGGGGCACCCCTATTCTTCGCAGTATCGATGACATTCATAGTGAACCTCTTCCCAATAGAGCGAAGAGGCGGTGCTATGGGGATCTTCCAAGGCATAGAGTACTTTGGCTCGATCCTTGGCTCGACGTTCAGTGGCATCATTATAACCGCTTTCAGCTTCAAGGGAAGTTTCCTCCTCTCAACCATCCTGGTTGTGATAGGTATCATAGTCATCGTGGCCCCGAGGCGTATCAGGACAGAGTCTCGGGCTCAGCCGAGGACGGCATCTTTTTCACTTTCGTCATTGTCAAAGGTGTTTTGGAACAAGACCCTAATGATAGTCTCAATCGCGACGCTCGCAGAATGGATCATGAGCTCAGGCGCACTCTACACGGTTTTCCCGCTCTACGCTAATGAGAGTCTTGGCTTCTCCTTATCGGAGATCGGCCTCTTCATGGGGGCTAGATCGGTTGGGTATGTGGCGGCGATACTCGGTATGGGCTATATAGCTGACAAGATTGGGAGACGCCCCGTGTTGATCTTTGGCCTGGCGGGCACAGCGATTATGATAGTCTCTCTAAGCTTTGTCTCATCCTTTCTCGGCATCATCGCCGTGGTAAGCATACTTGGCATCACGACGGGGGCGATTTGGATAATATGCCCTGTGCTGGCGGCTGAAGCCGTCGATCCGTCCCTGAGGGGGGCTGCGATAGGTGTCTACCGGACATTCTTCGATTTGGGGTCGATATTGGGACCAATAATAATGACTTGGGTATTCAGTATCAATGGGATCGCGCTTTGCTTCTACTTGTCAGGAGCGTTACTTTTTCTGAATCTCTTATCGAGCCTGAGTCTTAAGGAGACTAAATCATAATCTCCAAGAGAAAGCATATTCTGTAGTTATACCAAAAACAATCTAGGTATTGGCTTTGAGAAGGAATCGTAAAAATGCCTATCAACATATTGTATGTTTATCGACTCGGCTTCTGAACCTTACCGATGACGAGTAGTCTTAGCGGTACACCGTTCACGGCGCTTACCTTATACCTGACGCCCGGGATGTCGCCCATCGACCTCGAGCGTGGACCGCTGATCCCCTCTATTGTGACCTCGTCGTGTTCGTCGACGAAGTTCAGGGCGCCGTCGCCTGGGAGGAAAGCCGTGCAGAGGCGACCGTTCTTGATTATCTGGATCCTGACGCACTTCCTGATGGCGGAGTTGGGCTGCTTCGACTCTACGCCTACCTTCTGGAGGACTATTCCCCTGCCCATGGGGGCGCCTTCGAGCAGGTCCTTCTTCTCCTCCCTCCTCTTGAGGCGTAGGACGAAGTCCTTGCTCTTGTACCGCAGCCTCCTCCGCGTGTTCTTGAGTCTGCGGCCCGCGAACATCCCGTTTGTCAAATGATTCTCCACACTCCCGTGTAGGCAAACCTCTTTAAACTTTACGCATTAGCGGTGAGAAGTTCAGGAGACCATTTCCTCACTGGTATACGGGGAAAATCAATCTTTATCTATAAGAACCGAACCTTTTTATGCACCATACCAATTCCAATCTGTAGGAGATTAAAGAAATGAGTGGAAAACAGAAGCCACACATTAACCTGATCATCATAGGTCACGTTGATCACGGCAAGAGCACGAGCATAGGTCACCTATTCTACGATGCCGGAGCCATAGATGCGAAGTACGCCAAGGACATGGAGGCTGAGGCGAAGGCATCCGGCAAGGAGTCATTCAAGTACGCTTGGCTTCTTGACAGGCTCAAGGAGGAGCGCGAGCGTGGGATCACCATCGACCTCGCCTTCTACAAGCTTGAGACCGGCAAGAACTTCTTCACCGTCATCGACTCCCCCGGCCACAGGGACTTCGTCAAGAACATGGTCACAGGCGCGAGCCAGGCAGACGGAGCCATCCTGCTGATCTCCGCAAAGCGCGGGGAGTACGAGGCGGGAACGAACCCCGGAGGCCAGACCCGTGAGCACGCCTTCCTAGCCAAGACCCTCGGCGTGAATCAGATGGTTGTGGCGGTCAACAAGATGGACGACCCGACCGTCAACTGGAGCCAGCAGAGGTACGACGAGGTCAAGGACGGCGTGTCCAGACTACTCCAGGTCGTCGGATACGACATATCTAAGATCCACTTCGTCCCGGTCAGCGGCTGGACTGGCGACAACCTAGTCAAGAAGAGCACAAACATGCCATGGTACAAGGGCCCAACGCTGATCGAGTCTCTCGACGATTTCACCATGCCGCCGAAGCCTACTGAGAAGCCTCTGAGGATCCCCGTTCAGGAGGTCTACTCGATAAGGGGCGTGGGCACTACGCCGGTCGGCAAGGTCGAGACGGGCGTGCTGAAGGTGAACGACACCATAATCTTCGAGCCAAGCGAGCTCACAGGTGAGGTCAAGAGCATAGAGACCCACTACACGAGGCTGGAGCAGGCGGTGGCGGGGGACAACATCGGCTTCAACGTCAAGGGCCCCACGAGGGAGCAGTTGAAGCGCGGTGAGGTCGCCAGCCACACCAAAACGCCTTGCACGGTCGCTAAGGCGTTCAAGGGGAGGATCGTGGTCATACACCACCCGACAACGATAGCCGTCGGCTACACGCCTGTGCTCCACATACACACTGCACAGATGGCTGTGAAGTTCGACCAGATCCTATCGAAGCTCGACTCCCGCAGCGGGCAGGTGGTCGAGGAGAACCCGTCCTTCCTGAGGACGGGCGACGGCGCCATAGTGCGCTTCGTGCCCCTTCAGCCCGTGGCGATGGAGACCTTCAAGGACTTCCCGCAGCTCGGTAGGTTCGCACTCAGGGACATGGGCACCACAATCGGCGCGGGCATAGTGATGGAGATCGAGTCGTAAGACTCACCCCCCTTTTTGCGGAAGGCTTAAGTTCTCGGCTATATGACAAGACGGCGAACAACCATGGCGCGGCGGGCGAGGATCAAGCTCACGAGCACTGACACGGAGAAGCTCGAGGGCGTCTGCAACGAGATCAGGGAGATCGCCCAGAAGATAGGCGTCAAGCTCGTTGGCCCGATTCCCCTGCCGACCAAGAAGCTCGTCGTGCCGACGAGGAGGACGCCCTGCGGCGACGGCAGCAAGACATGGGACAAGTTCGAGATGCGCGTACACAAGAGGCTCATAGAGATCGACGCCCGGGACAGGGTCATGCGGAGCATAATGCGCATCAGGGTCCCCAACGACGTCTACATAGAGATGGAGGATACATCGCCCAGGATGGCACCTATGGGGCCTAGGCCCAGATAGACTAGGATAGGGCCGGCTGCGCTTCGGGTGAAGCTGTAGAGCACGTTTATGGTGCTTTGGGGAGTCATCTTCTCGTATCCGACTAGGGCTGAGTACGTCGTGTTTAGGATGGCCTGCCCTATGATGGTGTGGCTGTAAAGTTTGATGAAG
>CAZYUK010000078.1:0-6816 GCA_964650675.1 uncultured Candidatus Bathyarchaeia archaeon | reverse complement strand
CTCAACACCATCGCCAAGTACAGCAAGATAATCAAGGAGGCGGGCACCGTCGTGGCGGAGGGCCCCCTGGGGATGTTCGAGAGGCGTGGCTTCGACGTCGGCACCAAGGAGCTGCTGCGCGCCATGGCCGACAGCCCCGCCTACACGGTCATCGGAGGGGGCCACATGGGCGGACTCGCCTCGATGCTAGGAATAGACGGAGAGATGAGCCACGTCAGCACGGGCGGAGGCGCGATGTTGAGCCTCCTTGCAGGCGAGGACCTGCCGGTTATAGAGGCGATGGCCAAGGCGAAGAAGCACTGGGGCTGACGCACCAGGCACATCACCTTCGCTCTTTCTGCCCAGGCGGGCGTCAGATTTTATATGTGCCCCAAGCCTACGGCTTCTCGATATAGTATGCTTGACAGGGTAAAGGTCGCGGCTGCGCAAGTCTCACCTGTCTTCATGGACAGGGAGGCCTCGATAGACAAGGCGTGCAGGACCATCGAGGAGGCCGGAAGGGCCGGGGCGAAGCTCGTCGTCTTCTCCGAGACCTTCGTCCCCGGCTACCCCCTCTGGAGGGGCGTCCAGCCCGTCTCGAGATGGTCGGATCTCATGGTCGAATACCAGAAGAACGCGGTCGTCATCCCGAGCGGCGACACCGAGGTGCTTGGAGACGCTGCGAGGCGCGCGGACGCGGTCGCAGTCGTCGGCTGCACCGAGCTGGGCGGCTACAGGGGCAGCTGCACCCTCTACAACACCGTCCTCTTCATCGGGAACGACGGAAAGGTCCTCGGGCGACACAGGAAGATGATGCCCACCCACGCCGAGAGGACCGTCTGGGGGATGGGCGACGTCTCAGACGTCAGGACCTTCGAGACGCCGCTGGGCACCCTCGGAGGGCTGGTCTGCTACGAGCACCACATGAGCCTGCTGAAGGCGGCGATGGCGGTCCTCGGCGAGGAGATCCACTGCGCCCTCTGGGACGGATGGTGGGTGATGCCCCGCCACCCAGGCGCCAAGAGGAGGTACAGGGAGGGCGAGGACCCACGCCTCTGCGACATCGACTACGCCGTGAAGGAGTACGCATTCGAGACCCAGACGTTCGTCATCAGCTCCGGCCAGTACATCCCGGACGACGCGATGCCCGAGGAGTGCAAGGGCTTCAACATCGCCGCGGGGGGCAGCTTCATCGTCAACCCCGCCGGCGTCCCCCTCGTTGGACCCGTCTTCGACAGGGAGGAGATCCTCTACGCGGAGCTGGACGCGGACGATCGCAGGCACACGAAGGCGTACGTCGACGCCCTCGGCCACTACGCCCGCTGGGACGTCCTCGGGCTTGACCTGAAGGGGGAGCCGCAGGTCCCCCTGAGGGCGATGAGGCAGAAGATGCCCGACAGGGCGAGGCTCAAGGCTCTCGCGGCGAAGCACGGCGTCGACCTCGACAGGCTTGAGGCGATCTTGGGGGAGCTCAACGAATCAGGCTGACCCCCTTTCGATAAGATTAAAAACCGTGGACCCAGACTATCGGGGTGCGGGATCGTGGTCTAGCTTGGTCTAAGATACGCGGCTTGGGCCCGCGTGGTCCCCGGTTCAAATCCGGGCGGTCCCACCACCTTCAGCTTACACCGCCGTGCACGCCTTCACATCGCGCAGCGGTCGGAGACTAAGAGTTAAATTACCCTTCCTCGATCCATTCACTGCGCGCCGGGTTGGCTGAGCGGTTTAGGCGGCTGCCTGCAGAGCAGCTCTACGGGGGTTCGAATCCCTCGCCCGGCTCCATTAGTCCTTTTTCTTCCAGCGGGGGGATTGAGTCACTTTGTATTATTGTTTAGCATCAGATTTTCCAAAAATGGGATTTATTTTGTGCCCTCTAGGGGGTTGGGTGTGCCGATGTACCTTTTCAGCGGGTTCGGCTTCGGTGGGCTGAGATACTTCGAGAGGAAGTCGTAGACCTCGCCCCTCACCCCTAGGGCGAACCTCTCATCAGTCCTGTTGAAGGTGTGGGCGGCGGGGGTCGGCGGATATATCTTGTACCAGAAGTCCCTCCCTGGCACATTACCGGCCGCGATCAGCGCCTCTATCAGGTGCCTCACCTCGATGAAGTTGACGTCCTGATCGTTCTCCGTGGAGTGGATCAGGAGCGGTATCTTCAGCTTGACCGCGTTCCAGGCCGGCGACCTGCGCCTGTACTCCGCCACATCCTCGTACGCCGTCTTCCCTATGTGATGGAGCGCGGAGAACATCGCCCTGTAGTTATCGGTCTTGTAGCCCATCCTCGCGACGATGTCGCTGACGGGTACGCCTGCGTATGCGACCCTGTACGACTCTGGGTACTTGAAGGCGCTCCAGACCGTGTTCAGCCCTCCGTGGCTCCACCCCATTATGCCGACCCTCTCGGGGTCGACGAGCCCGCAGTTCTCCACCATATAGTCCCTGGCGGCGAGGCAGTCCTCAGTCTCGAGGCCGCCGTAGTCTATGAGGTCGTAGAAGTCCTTCCCGTACCCCGTGCTCCCCCTGTACTCCGGGGCGATGATCACGTACCCCTGAGACATCAGCTCCCTGACGATGTTCGAGGTGGCAGAGCCGAAGCTCGAATGCACGCCGCCGTGTGGGAGGACTATCAGGGGATGTCTCTCTCCCTCCACCGCGTCCCTGGGGGTGAAGGTGTACGAGCTGAAAACCTCCCTGTTGTACGCCCCCTGGGCCGTCGGGTTAGGCTGATAATGGGAGGGCGGGCCGGTCAGGACGACCTTGTCGACGCACGCGACATCCTCGAGCCTGAGGCGCATCAGGGCGTCGTCGGCCGTCTTGTTCACCGACTGGACCCAGTGCATCAGCTCACTCTTGTCGCTGAGCAGCTTCTTCACGACCGCCTCCGCGATCTTGTCGACGTCCTCGTCACTGACACCCATGGCCTTCACCCCTCCTCCTTCCGCGTTCTCCGCGGAACCCTCTCGTGGAAGACGAACTCGGACAGCGGCCTCCTGCCCCTCTTCTCGGGCCACGACTCAGGGACCCCGATCGGGATGAGGCAGATAATCTTGTACCTCCTCGGAATCTTGAAGAAGCCGCGGAGCGTGTCGGCGGAAACAGACCCCGTGATCATGACCGAACCGTACCCCAGGGCCCGGGCCGCCAGCATCATGTTCTCGGCCGCCAGCGACCCGTCCTCCTTGGCGTAGCCCCTGTACCTCACGGCCGTGTCGATGAGGACGACGATGTGGAGCGGAGCCCCAAGTATCCTGTCGTAGTGGGCCTTCATCTCCTCGTCTGTGTCGGCCTCGTAGCCGTTGTCGAGGAGCCATTTCTTCCTCCTCCGCCAGGCCATGTCCCTGAACTCCCTGAGCCTCCCCTTATCCTGGACGACCAAGAACCGCCAAGGCTGCTGGTTGCCCGCGTTCGGCGCCTGCCGCGCAGCCTCAAGTATCTGCTCAAGGTGCTCCGGTGGAACGGGATCAAGCCTGTAGCTCCTTACAGACACCCGCTTGCGGACGACATCGAAGAAGTTCATCTCGTGCCCGGACTCCGTTTTTCCCGGCATCTCACATCGTCTCTATGATTGGGAACAGCCTACAAAACATTTGCTAAGAACTGAATACAAAAACAATCGATGCGCGAGGAGGTGGATAGCGCGTTTTGATCGGATACACCGTTCCTCATACTCGGCGTCGTGGTGATCATCGGCATCATTGTCATCTGGATCATTGGCCGCTAGGTGAAGACCAGTTTCCCGCTCAACGACGAGCGCTCAGACAAGATAAAGGAGAAGGCCGCGTTGAAGGCGTACTACGTCGGCATCGTCTTCCTCGCCGCCGAGGGGCTCTGGCTGACAGTGGGAAAAGAGTTCCTGAACCTGCCCCAGCCAGAAGCCGGATGGATGCTCATAGCAGCCATGATGGCGCTCGGCCTGTCATTCGGCGCCTTCAGCTTGTACTACAGCAGAGAGGGTGATGCCGAGTGAGGACCAAGATCAAGGAGCTTAGGGCACGGTACGACATGACCCAGGAGGATCTCGCCAGGAAGGTCTGGGTGAGGAGGGAGACCATCCTCTACCTTGAGAAGGGCAGATACAATCCATCGCTCATCCTGGCGCACCAGATAGCCGCGGCGCTGAGGACGACGGTTGACGACCCATTCATCTTCGACGACGACAAGGGCACGAATCAGGCCGCATGACGCGCCCTAAAACGGTCCAGGCTCCCGAGATTTTGTTTAAATAGCACGATCCGACCCAGACTAGGAGCCGGCATGCGTCGTGGAAGCGTCGTAATAGTCACCGTTCTTCTACTGCTCGGTGCGACCTACAGCGTCTATATCTACCTGAACGGCCAGGGGGCGAGTCAATTCTCAGAGGTGGAGGTGAGGGAGTACCAGGGCGAGAGGCTCGGATCCATCGATGACTTCAGGGAGAACTCCATAGAGGGGCCGCAGGTGATAGACACCGCGACCTACAGGTTGAACGTGACAGGCCTAGTGGATTCGCCGCGCTCGTACACCTATGATCAGGTCGTGTACGGCTTCGAGTCCTACGAGAAGGTGGTGACGATAAGCTGCGTGGAGGGGTGGAGCGTCAAGATACTCTGGCAGGGGGTGAGGCTGATGGACCTCCTCCGGGATTCCGGTGTCAGTGGGGACGCGAAGGTCGTCATCTTCCACGCCCAGGACGGCTACACCTCCTCCCTCACGATAGATTACATCGAGTCGAACGACATAATCCTCGCCTACAAGATGAACGGCGTCACCCTACCGCCTGAGAGGGGGTACCCGTTCCAGGTCGTTACGGAGAGCAAATGGGGGTACAAGTGGGTGAAGTGGGTGACCTGGATAGAGGTCACGGGCGACGAAACCTACAGGGGCTACTGGGAGAGCAGGGGATACAGCAACTACGGCGGCGTCGACAGGAGCTCCGTGGGGCAATGAAGACTCGAATCGACGCCGAGAGGGCCGTCCATTGGATGTTCACGGCCGCGACGATCGTCTTCCTGGTGACGGGCTACGGCATAACCGATTACGGGGCGGTCGAGGCGATCACCCTCGGACTCCTGTCGAGGTCCCTCTCCCTCCGCGTCCACACGAGCATCGGCCCGCTGTTCATCGCACTCCTAGCCTCCCACATATACCTCGCACTCAGGAGAAGGGCGTCGACGGAGAAGGCTGCCTGATTCAGGCACGGATAACCGGGACACGGCGAAGGGAAAGTCTGCCGCAACTGTAGATTGAACTCAACCACCAGCGGCAGGGTCACATTCTGACGACGTACCTGCAGACCTCGTCGCCGCGGCCGATCGCCTTCTCAAGCTCGACCCTCACGGGCCTCCCCAGCAGGGCCTCGAAGACTGACCTCACCCATCCCCTAGAGCACAGGCAGAAGGTGGCGTCGAGCCTCACGACGCCCTGGTTGACGAGGAGGCAGCCACACCTGGTGCATGTGCAGGCGACGGCGTTACCCTCCCTGGCCCACCTCCCGCACCATTGGATCTCCTCGTTCGCCCTCTCGAGGATCCTGCCCAGGTCGAGCTCCTCCTCACCGATCCTCCGCGCGATCTCCACGGCGGGGCCCCAGAGCTCCTCCCTGGCGCAGGCCTCACCGCACGCCTCCATCACCCTGCTCCTCGTCTCGGCGTCGGCGCCGCCGAGGCCCCCGACGATGGCGCTGAGGAGGTTGCCAGTCATCCTCAGCAGCGCCTCCTTCCTTCTGAGCTCCTCCTCCATAAGGTTCACCCGCACCCAAATGGTGAGAACCAGGAGTTTCTAAAAGGTTTACCTAGGTCGATTGACAAGATGGGATAGGCTAAAATTCGGTGAAGCCGTTTCTGACGTTGTTGAATTTGACCTATTCTGTAGCATTATTCGTGAATTGAATGGATAGAATAGGAATTAAATGAGAAATAAGTCTAAAATACCGATTATTACTTAAAATAGTATTATTTTTCTTAATTTCAGGTTATACGGTTGAGACTGAGGGGTTAAATTTAAATAATATCGATGATAAACATGTTTGAATGAGAAATCGTAGCCAATGCCGCCCATGATATACGAAAAAGACCAATATTTAGAGGTGAAAACCCGTTACGATGACCATTCCATCGAGATTTGCCTGAATAATGCGAAATATAGGCTCGAATACCCGAAAAAGGTCTGGGCGCCCCTCGAAGACGCGATTAAGAGGTCGATCGTGGACCATATCGCCTTCGCCTCCACGAACTACCTGACCCTCATCATGGGGAAGAAGGGAGCCATCTACGATACCAGGCTCCCCCTGTTCGACCCGTCGATATTTAAGAACACCATCTGCGACCTACCATCCAGCGCTGTGCTAGACAAGGAGACGACCGTCGACTACATACGCGACTACTTCAACATGGACTTCGTTTTCAGCAGGGAGGAGACTGTGGTCTGGAGTAAGCCTTACAGGCCAACGGACACGGCGATCATCTCCTTCTCCTCCGGGAAGGAGAGCCTCCTCACCCTCGCCGTATGCCTCGAGCTCGGTCTGAAGCCGATCCTGATCAACATAATCGAGCCCTCGAACATCTACGAGCACAAGCACAGGCTCAAGCTCCTCAAGGGGATCCAGGAGGAGTTCGGCGTCGAGCACTACACCATTCCCTACGAGATTGGCTCGCTGAAGGACACCAAGATAGAGGGAGTGAAGGCCTCCTCGCTGGGCTGGGGGAGCCAGCTCTTCACATACCTCTTCATCTTCCTCCCATTCGTCCTCAAGAGGAGGGCGGGGTACGTCTTCTTCGGCAACGAGTTCAGCGGCGACAGCGAGACCGTGAACGGCGAGGGGTACCGCACAAACTTTTGTTACGACCAGAGCAGCCACTGGAC
>CAZYUK010000077.1:0-6860 GCA_964650675.1 uncultured Candidatus Bathyarchaeia archaeon | reverse complement strand
TGTACGGGACCTTCCTGAGCTGCGCCTCCCTGATCTTGTAGTCCATCGTCTTGCTGGCCGAGTCGACATAGACTCGGACGCCTGCCTCATCGAGGAGGGCGCCCACCTTCGCGGCGTAGTCGTTGTTCTTGTCGCTTATCGGTATGACGACAGCCTGGACCGGGGCGAGCCAGACTGGGAACTTGCCTTCGAAGTGCTCGACGAGGATGCCTAGGAACCGTTCGATTGAGCCCATGACGGTCCTGTGGATCATCACGACCCTGTGGGGCTGGGCGTCCTCGCCTATGTAGTTGAGGTCGAACTTCTCGGGCATCGTCATGTCGAGCTGTATGGTGCCGCACTGCCAGGTTCTGTCCATCGCGTCCCTTATGTGGAAGTCTATCTTGGGGCCGTAGAAGGCTCCCTCGCCGGGATTAAGCTTGTAGGGGAGGCCTGTGTGCTCGAGGGCGCCCCTCAGGCCCTCCTCCGCCGCCCTCCACTGCTCGTCTGTGCCTATCGACTTCTCCGGCCGCGTAGAGAGCTCCATCTTGTAGTCGAAGCCGAAGACCTTGTAGAAGTCGGTGATGAGCCTTATGACGCCGACTACCTCGTCTGTGATCTGGTCATCCCTCATGTATATGTGGGCGTCGTCCTGGGTGAAGCACCTGACGCGGAAGAGGCCAGAGAGGACGCCTGAGAGCTCGTGCCTGTGGACTATGCCCAGCTCGAAGACCCTGAGGGGGAGGTCCTTGTAGGAGTGGGAGGTCCCCTTGAAGATGAGTATGCCGCCTGGGCAGTTCATCGGCTTCAGGGCGTAGTCCTCCTCGTCTATCTTCGTGAAGTACATGTTCTCCCTGTACTTGTCCCAGTGGCCGCTTATCTCCCAGAGCTGCCTGTTGAGGATTATCGGGGTCTTCGCCTCGACGTAGCCGGCCTTCAGGTGGACCCGCCTCCAGAAGTTGACGAGCTCGTTGACTATGACCATGCCGTTGTGGTGGAAGAAGGGCATGCCTGGGGCTGCGTCGTGGAAGCTGTAGAGGTCCATCTGCTCTCCGAGGAGCCTGTGGTCGTTTGCGGGGAGCGCCTCGGAGTCGTACTTCGCCTGCCTGAACATCACGGACTTCATCTCATCTATGGACTTCTCGATCTGGGTCGCAGGTCTCTTTTCATGGACCGCCTCGACCCTCCGCGGCTTCCCCTCCTTGGTTATCGTCTTGGACTGCTCTGCGAGCGGGTGGCCCTTAACCGCTATGGAGAACCTCTTGTTCCAGCCGAAGGGGGCCCTCAGCGTGTCGAGGCCGATCTCCTTGGCGTGTGCCTCCATATTCTTCAGCACATTCAGGGCGTCGTCGGGTCCTGCAAGGTCGCTGCTCAGGTGAGCATATGGGTAGATGAGGACCCTGTTCGCCTTGAGGTTCTTCATGAACTTCGCGACCTCGTCGACGGCGGCGTACGCGACTGTGGAATCGTCGCCCTTCTCCACCGATGTGAGGAGCACGACGACCTCCTCGACTCGGCTCTTCTTCTTCTCGGCGGCCTCCGCGTTGGGGGCCTCCTTCTTCACGGGCTGATACTCAACGTAGTCCGAATGCAGTTGCAATATCCTCATACGGGGTTCCTCCGGCACCTATCCGGGGATGGGCTCATGGCGAAGAAACGGACAGGTCCCACGAGACTGACATCGTAGGCAGGGTTGTGGAGAACCTGTTCATGGGCTGGGCTGGGCGACGAAGAATTAGTTACCTGTTTGGCGTTCACCGCGCACTTCCTACACCTTCGCCAATACCGCATTATACGAACCTGCTCTACTTTAAATACTTTAGTAGATGGTTGTCTTGGAAGACAGCCCATGGAAAAAGGTTGTGATCGTAGGGAGGTGATGTAAATGGAGATTATTCCCATAAGCTCTCACTATATCTTTGGGGCGAACGCCTACCTCCTGAAGACCGAGGCGGGGTATTTCCTTATAGACACAGGCATCGCGAAGAAACGAGGCCAGTTCGAGAGGGATCTACTTGAGGCCGGCTGCGGGCCGGGGGATCTGAAGCTGATCATCGTCACCCACGGCCACCTGGACCACGTGGGGAACGCCGCCTACCTCGCAAACAAATACGGGGCAAGGGTGGCCATGCACAGGGATGATTACGGCATGGTCGAGAGCGGCGACATGTTCGTGGACACGAAGGGCGGGGCGATGACAGGGCTCGTGAGCTTCCTGATGAAGGTCCTCGGCCTCGGCGACTACGAGAGATTCACGCCGGACCTGTACCTCGAGGACGGCCTGAGCCTCTCACCACTAGGGCTGGACGCCACCGTGATCCACTTCCCCGGCCACTCGAGGGGCTCGATAGGCGTGCTTACTGCCGGCGGCGACCTCTTCTGCGGTGACCTACTCATCAACACGGATAAGCCTGCGAGGAATACGCTGATCGACGACCGGGCTAAATATGACGCGAGCGTCGAGAGGCTGAGAACACTGGAGGTTAAGACCGTGTACCCGGGGCACGGCAGACCATTCGATATGGAGCAGCTCAAGTAAGGCAGCCGCCCCCCTGCTCACAGCCTTTCTAGACACTTCGGCCATGTTGAATTTCTGAGCCGGGAAACACGCGATAAAATTATAATTCAATGGTCTGAGGTAACAGCGATGAAGGCCCTGGTGATATACGACTCCGTCTTCGGCAACACCGAGCAGGTGGCCCGCGCCATCAGCGGCGCCCTGGGCGCGGAGAGTACGGCGATCCGCGTGACAGACGCGGGGAACGATCGGCTGAGCGGCCTGAGCCTCCTGATAGTCGGCTCCCCCACCAGGGCGTTCAGGCCGACGAAGCCCATCAGCCAGTTCCTGGACGGCATACCCCGGGGCGCCCTCAGGGGCGTCAGGGTGGCGGCGTTCGACACAAGGATGCCCGAGGAGAGGTTGAACGTGCCCATGCTCGGCTTCATGGTGAGGCTATTCGGCTACGCGTCAAAACCCATAGCAGAGAAGCTGGTCAGGAAGGGGGGAGAGCTCGCCGCCCCGCCTGAGGGGTTTATAGTCGAGGAGTCGGAGGGCCCACTGAGGCGGGGAGAACTCGAACGAGCCGCCACCTGGGCGAAACACGTAGCTGAGGCAATGTAGGCACCGAACATTCCTTCCCGCCACCCTTCGGAAGAAAAAATTTTTTTTTCCGTAATGAGCAGCCACGGAAGAACGCATCGCGACGACCACCACGCCGATAGTCGCCGCCTGGAAAACCAGAATAAGCCACTAAACCAAAAAAGGCGACAGGAAACGGAAAATCGCGGCGACGACGACTACTACCCCCCTCCCCCCCACGAGCACGCACGTACAAAAACGTGGTAGCGGGGGGTAGGTAGAATGTCACGTTTAAATCAACGAATGCGCCGGATTATTGTACATCTAGTAACTTTTTTTTCGTTATGGTGAGTTTAATGCGAATTTGATAACAAATAGATAAAAGAGTTCATCAGATACACCCTCATGGGTTTACCCACTTATCGTAGCGCAGTTACTCCTCGAGCGAAACGGCCTTCTGCCCCACAAAATAGTCCACGGAGTAGCCTATTGGTATAGCTGCCGCCACCTCGTAGCCATCAGGCACACCCAGCACCCTCCTGAGGACAGCCGTCTCACGGGGCACAGTGGTGACCCCGTACAACCCCTCAACCGCCATCGCCAGCACGATGTTCTCTAGACACATCCAGACTGAAGCCAGATCGTTCAGGTCGTACAGCGTCTCGCATTCCTTCAGGGGCTTCCTCAGCCTGTAACAGACGACGAGCAGCTCCGGCGAAGTCACCAGCATCTTGACCTGAACCGGCAGCGCCCTGCGGTACATCTCCCTCTGCAGCTCGTCCGACCACTAGTCCAACGCCTTTTCAAGCTCCATCTCGCTCGTGATGCTTTTCCCCTTCGCCACCAGCTCCGCGACCCTTCTCCTCTGCTCAGGGTCTCTTACTAGGATGAACTCCCACTGCCTTAGGTGGTTGTTTGAGGGCGCCTTGAGCCCCGCCTCCAGGATCCTCATGAGCTTCTCTACTTCCACGGGTCTTGTCTGGAACTCCCTCACGCTTCTTCGCTTGTTGACGGCTTCGTAAAATTCCATAGCTACGCCACTCATCTATACTCGAACGATCCATGTTTTTTAAGTTGACGCGGACTGGGCTCTCGCATACGAGCACCCTTAAATTCGTGGCCGCAGAGAGGAAAACGCCGGGCGTGCAGAGGAAGGAAGAGATGGTTGACAGAGTGTATAAGGCAGGCTTGCCCAAACTAAAACACAGCTTCGAGAAACTAAGGGAGGAATTCTCTAAACTCGATCCCGAGACAGACTGGACCAACCTGAGGATCGAGCCACTGCTGAAACACATTGACACACTTGAACAACTCCTGTACTCCCCCGAGTTCTCCCAGGAGTTCTCGCGCCTGAGAAAAGGGGTACGGATGTTTCACTCAGACCTGTCATACTTTAGGGAAAACGTCAAAGAACTGCAGAAGCTGCTCCGGTCCGAGAAAAGACGCTGAAGACACATGAAACATCGGGCGTGGCGACGAATCTCGGCCCCGCCCCGAGCTCGTCCAAGGCGCCGAAAGCCTCGGGCCCCGCAAAATACGGAGGCAAAGGCACAGAGAACGATGAACGCAACTCCCCCCCAACCAGGACACGGCCAAGAGGCTCACCCCACAGCCTCCAAACACAAAAACCATTCAAGCTGAACCGTAGCTGAACAGTAGCAGAACAGCACCTGAACAAGAGCAAAACAAACCCGAAAACACCCCCAAACAACAAAACAAACCAGAAAAACGATGAAACCACCCAAACCCAGATAGAGGGGGGAGGGGGTCAACACACCACGCGCGAGAACCATGGTAGCGGGGGGTAGTGGCAAACAATCGTTTGAACTATCGAAATTCAAATTTGTAGTTGTTAGCTCTAACGATGCGCGCCTACAACGGGTGGCACGTGATACTCGCCGTTCAGGATCGCTGGACCGGGCAGGTAGGCACGCAGCCAGAGTATGAATTTGCCCGCAGGCGCGGGCAACCAGTTGGATTCATGGCCTGCCGGAGCGGCGTTCTGAATGTAAATGTCGACGGAGCCGTCGGCGTTTGGCACGAGTCCCGACCGGTCGCTCACGCTGTACCGATTCGTTGGATTCGGCACAAAGCGATTGTTCTCATCGCCCATAGTCAGCGACCAGAATGCATCGTTCGGCGGGAGCTGTCCCGCCGGGAAGTGCATGACGTAGTCATGCTCTCCGGAGAGCAGGTGGCCCGCGAAGTCTACATCCGTCGTCCAGTACATCGCCTCCTTCTGTACATTTATCGGGCCGGGAAATACTTGGGCGCACGCGGCTCTGAACAGAATGCCATTGCCAGGCTCGCCGCATCCGAACATGGTGGTCCAGCCGTTGACCTTCGTGGTCTTGATCCTCGCGTAGATTTGAGCCGTGACAAACGACAGCCCGAAGCCGATGAGAAAGCCTTGCACGACATCATTACGCACGGTTCTTGATTGGGCAAAGAAGAACAGATAGATGATGAAAGAGATGCATACCACGCCGATGAGTGCCGTAAGAATAGCGTATGTTCTGCTGTTCATATTGATCCCTCGTGGTTTAGCGGTGTGAGCTGTATCTGTTCTGCGAGATGATGGGCGGTCGGTAGGTCGACGTCGCTCTCCACGAGCACTCGGCCGAGGACCAGCACCGAGTTGCTCGGCGAGAATATCTGTTTCATGCTGTTTGACGCCTGTCCTTTCCGGTTCGGCCCCGTGATGAGGTAGTCGCCGGCTTCGGTTCCCGTTGTGCGTCTGCCGACGTAGGCGAAAACGGTGTTGTTCGACGGGTTAGTGAACTGCAAGCTGTAGTAGCGGCCATTCATGTCCGGAACGTGCAGGATTTGCGGTCCTTTACTTAGGTCTAATATGCCGACCGTGAGGAGTGTGTCGCGGTTCACGCCGGTAGTCGCCAAGTTTGAGGCTGAGACGGGCGGGTGGATGGGATCTGCAAAGAGCGTCTGGGGTTCCGTATGGAGTGTATTGATCGGGATGGGGCCGTCACCGAATCCTTTACCGAGGATCGCTCTCTTGAACACGTATAGGATCATGCGTGGCCAATTGTAGGTGAAGAGGAACCACGTCGCGAGCATGATCGAGCCGAATATTATCAGATGTTCGGGTTCTATCATGATAAATTCACCTCTATACGAGCACATAAGACATTGGCCTTATGTTTGAGAGGCGGTTTGCAGTGAAAAATGCCGGGGCTCCCCCCGCGATAATTTCTAATGTTAAAATAGCAATGATTTTCCTTTTCCGCATAATGGGAACCTACTAATCACATTGTACCTTTTCATTTTATCCATTATTAAAATTACTTGAGATAGTGGTGATTCCATAGATTAAATATAGATGTGAAATCTAAAAGAGTGTAGATTTCTATACTCTGTATTTCTAATTATTATTATGATGGAAGAAAAATGAAACCGAACGAGTAGGAAGGAAAATGTAGCGGGGGGTAGTGGCAAACTGGCGTTTGAACTAGTGTTAAATTAATCTAGTTTTGTTATTCTCTAAAAGGATTAATAATCTTCATGTTATTTTAAATGCATGACTAGTTTACAGCTTCTTCCTGAGGTATCTGTTGAGCCTTTAGGAGACATAAGTTAAATTTTTTAATGATTAGGGACAAGGAGGAGGCATTTTTAGATTTCAAGGAGACTCTAAGTATAGACAAAGATTCTCCCTTTTTAAAAATAGCCAAAAAGGCCATCACCCAGACACCCAGCCGAGAGGAGAGCTGGAGGCGCGTAGCCTCAGGTAACCAATCCCGCGTCGAAGCCAATATAACCCGATCGCAGCTTACACACGCGCAGG
>CAZYUK010000076.1:0-6884 GCA_964650675.1 uncultured Candidatus Bathyarchaeia archaeon | reverse complement strand
GTATACGATATCAACCCACGGCTCTGGAGGCCCTCAATGCATAGGGAGCTGGAGAAGGCGTTCACCCTCGCCAAGTATACAATCAAGGGCGGTGAACTCGTAGTCAGGGACGGAGAGATCCTATCAACGCCTCAGGGCTCAACCTATTGGGTTGACGCCAAGGCACCCAACGATGACGAGTTGGTGAAGGACCTGGAGGCAGATTTCCAGAAGTACATCACCATCAACTTCAGGAATTACCCCGTCGAAGACGCCTACCTTCCTCACGGCATACCGGTGAAGCTGGGGGTGAAGAACTGATGAGCTTCAATTACAACGGCGTCGAGATCGAGGACACATTCGCCGAGGGATTCTCCATGTGGGGGAGCCGGATCGTCATAACGGCCGCCAACAGAAAGTGGGCAAACATAGGCGCCACAACAATGACCGGCTTCGCGACAAGCGTCATCGCCTGCGACTGCGAGGCCGGCGTAGAGCGGGAGGTACCGCCCGAAAAGACGCCGGACGGCAGGCCTGGTGCGGCCGTCATGGTCTTCGGCTTCTCCAAGGGGAAGCTCTCGGGGTCGATGCTGAGCCGCATAGGCCAATGTGTCCTCACCTGTCCGACGACGGCGATCTTCAATGGACTCCCGAAGGAGGAGGCTGATGAGATGCTCGATGTCGGGAAGAGCCTCAGGTTCTTCGGGGACGGCTTCCAGGCGAAGATGAGGATGAACGATGGGTGGGGGCAGCGTGCGAGGTTCTGGCGGATACCCGTCATGGAGGGGGAGTTCCTGACCGAGGAGAAGTACGGGGCGAAGAAGGCCGTCGCAGGGGGTAACTTCCTGTTGATGGGAAGAAATGAGGCGGCCACCCTGGAGGCCGCCGAGAGGGCGATCGAGGCTATTCATAGTGTTCCTAACATCGTCACGCCATTCCCAGGGGGACTCTGCCGCAGCGGAAGCAAGGTAGGCTCAAAGTACGCCTTCCTGAAGGCTTCAACGAACACACCATTCTGTCCCACCATAAAACATGCCTTCAAGGAGTCGAAGATCCAGGACGGTGTGAACTCGGTAATCGAGGTTGTCCTAAACGGGCTCGACGAGCCCTCAGTGAAGAGGGCCATGGGTGCAGGCATAAAGGCGGCGACCCAGGTGAAGGGTCTGAGGAAGGTCACGGCGGTCAACTTCGGCGGCAAGCTCGGCAAGTTCAAGATGGGTCTGAAGGACTGCCTGGAGGTGACCTGATGTGAAGGAGCTGTTCCTGGAGCTGAAGGAGAAGCCAACGATCCCTATCGAGGCTGAGAACATCAGCACAGACATCGTCGCCGGTAAGCAGATGCAAGAAGTCAGGGAACTCCCAATATACATCGGGAATACGAAGAAATGCCTCGTAGACTTCTTCGACCTCGAAGGAGAAGTGGCCGCGCAGACAGCGGATCAGGCCATCTTCGTAGAGGGTGACCTCTCCAAGGTCAAGTACATCGGGGCGAAGATGACCGCGGGTAAGGTGGTTATAAATGGAGACGTCGGAATGCATCTCGGCTCCCAGATGACCGGCGGCGAGATACAGGTGAATGGGTCAACGGCCGACTGGGCTGGCGTGGAGATGAAAGGGGGCCTCCTGAGGATCAGCGGGAACGCGGGCAACCACCTCGGCTCGGTCTACAGGGGCAGCGCAGAGGGCATGACAGGCGGATGCATCATCGTCGACGGCGACGCCGGCCAGGAGACCGGCTCCTTCCTACGCCGAGGAATGATAGTCGTCAGGGGCAACGCGGGGCCCTTCGCCGGAGTCCACATGAATGGTGGCGAAATATTCGTCTTCGGACGCGCGGCGAAGAGATTGGGAGCAGACGCCAAGGGAAACGGCGGCTTCATAGTCTGCCTCGGCGAGGTCGAGGCGATGCTCCCGACATACATCTACGATTCAACCTACAGACCAACTTTCATGAGGCTCTACCTGAGGGAATTGAATGACAAGTTGGGAGTTAAGGAGGCGGGGAGGTTCATAGATGCTCCTTTCAAGCGCTATCACGGCGACACAGCCATAGGAGGCAACAGCGAGATATTCGTGGCAGCCGCTTGATTAGTGAGGGTACCCTTTGAAGATAGGCATAGTAGCCTCCGAGAGGGAGGAGTGGCACGTCAAGAGGCTCCTCGAGAGCCTGAAAAGGAGGGAAGTTGAGGCCTACATCTTCCCGGTCACCCGTCTATTATCTAGGATGGGGTCAAGACCGAGGGCTTCAGTTAAGGGATACGCAGTTGACGACTTCGATGCGGTCATCGTCAGGAAGGTACCTGGAGGATCTGCGGAGCAGGTCTTTTACAGGATGGACGCCCTTCACAGGCTCGAGGAGATGGGTGTCTACGTCATGAATTCTCCGGACGGCATCGAGCGATCAGTCGATAAATACTATACATCAGCGCTCCTGGAGGATGCGGGTATACCTACGCCAAAGACTGTGGTAACTGAGAAATTCGACGAGGCTATGGAAGCCTTCTCAAGCTTGGGTGGCGACGTCGTAGTTAAACCTCTCTTCGGTTCACTCGGCTTCGGCATGACCCGGCTAAACGACGAGGATATCGCCTACAGGGTTTTCAGGACGCTCGAGATGATCGGTGGCGTCTACTACGTCCAGGAGTATATCCCGCATGAGAACGAGGACATCAGAGCCTTCGTGGTCGGTGGCAGATTAGTCGCCTCGATGCTCAGGAAGGCTGAGCGCTGGAAGACGAACATCGCAGGCGGCGGAGAGGCTAAGCCGTATATCCTTGAAGAGGAGTTGGCTGAGGTCAGTGTCAGGGCCGCAGAGGCTATAGGTCTCGAATATACGGGCGTCGATATCCTGAAGTCTGAAAAGGGTAACGGCTTCTACGTCGTAGAGCTCAATAGTACCCCTGGCTGGGAGGGGCTACAAACGGTCACGGAAAAAAACATCTCGGACCAGGTGGTAGATCATCTGTTGAGCAAGATCAGGTAGCCATCTAAGGTGTCGGGGTCGAGATGATGGTATCGGCGAAGCCTAGGGACAGAGACTTCATAGAGACTGTAGAGGGGCTACTGTTCTGCGTAATAGGTTACCTCCACCCGCCTGACAGATACACGGCCTACCTGAAGTATATTCCAGCACCTTACGGGAAGTGGAGCAGAGGCGACACCCATTATTCACGCGCCGTGCCTTTCTACCATGTCTCCCAAGTCGAGAACACCTACGACCTCCTCAGGAGCAATTATCCACAATATCTGTTCAGATGCCCCGTCATGAACATCACCGTCTCATCCGTCCCACGCACAAATGTGAAAAAATATTACCGCCCCAAGGAACGCCTCAAGGAAATCTTCGATGAAGGCCCAAATGATCCCCTCGAAGAGAAGCTCCTAAACCTCGTGGACCTCATAACGACGCAGACGGGGTTAAACCGCTCCGACTTCGGTGTCACCGGCTCCATCCTGACTCGGAACCATGACCCCTCATTTTCGGACATCGACCTCACAATTCACGGTTCAAGGGCCTCGAATTCGGTAAGGAGCTTCGTGAAAAAAATCAGGGTCATGGGAGGTCAGATCGAACCCTATGACGAGGATGAGATGAAGAGGTGGTGCCTAGCCAGGTCAAATAGGTTTCCATTAGGCATGGAGGAGATGAATACACTCGCCAAGCGGCGGTGGGACTACTGCTTCTACAATGGAACATATGTCTCCTTCCACCCCATAAGGGAGGACAGTGAGATCACCGAAAGCTATGGTGAACTCATTTATCATCAACTAGGGATCGTTAAAGGTACCGCGGCGATAAGAAACAGCGCGGAATCGATATTCCTGCCGGCGATATACGAATTGGAAAATGTCAAATTGGAGATGCCTAAGGGCCTAGAAGTCGCTCAGCTTGTCTCTTACGAGGGGATTTTTTGCGATGCCTTCGAGAATGGGGAGAACATCGAGTTCTCGGGAACCTTGGAGAAGGTCTCAGGCACTGGATCATTTTATCGGGCGGTCGTCGGTGGTTCAGGATTCGGCGGAGCCTACATAAAATTGGTCTAGATGTCCTATAGGACTTAAATCATTAAATTTCAGCTCTGCAACTTTATTGTGGTAATCTCTCCATGTGTGAGTTCACAGTCTATTTAAATGGGGAAAAGGTCATGCAAGATGTAATCTTTGCCCGAGCCGATGACAATGGTGTCGTCGTGAAGGACGTGATGGGCAGCTCGAAGTCCTTCCGCGGGGGAAGGATCGTGGAGGTAAACGTCGTCTCAACGAGACTCGTCATCGAAGGTTGATGCATATGGAAGAAGGGAGTCTGAGGATCAGGAAGCTACTCGAGCACTGGATGGAACATAATGATGAACACATTGCGAGGTTCCTGGAAGTCTCCGGGGAGGCTGAGAAGCTCGGGCTCAAGGAGACATCAAACAGTTTAAGGCTCGCCGCCGAGACGAGCGGCGAGGTTTCGAAGCATTTAAGAAAGGCTCTTAACTCGATGTAACTTTTAAAAAAAAAGCGGGGTTATTCCGGGTTCGGCTTCCACTTCTCCTCAAGGTACTTCGCTATGCCTGAGGAGTCCATGGGCCCTACTGATATCGTCCAGCCAGAGGCCTCCTGTATCTCCCCGCTCAGCCTGGCCGCCCTGCCTGGTATCACGAGGTGCCTATGCTTCACGAGTTCGTCGAGCTTCGTCGTTTTAATGGTCTCCACAATGATGTCTGCTGTTATTTTCCTGCCGGCGACTGCGCTCTCAACGGACATCCCCTCGCTGTCGACCACCAGAAGGTAGCAGTTGAGCTTCATAGACTCGATGTCCGAGGCGACCGTGTAGTATGTGAGGGCGAAGTTCGAGGTGAGTAGCACCGGCGACATGTCGTTGGGCTCGCCGAACTTCCTTATCCCCGATTCCACCGAGACTGGTTTCCTGGGGTCTGTGTACAGGTTCTGCCTGAGGAATATCAGCGGCAGGAGCGACCAGCCGGAGACGCTGTGAAGGATGAGGATGTCGGAGTACCTCGTCACCAGGATCGAGGCGAGCATCGCCTCGTTCCACTCGTTGAGGATATGGTCCTCAGTCGGCTTCGCCCAGGCGACGATGGGCGTCCCGAGGAGGGGATAGCCCAGGTTTTCCTCTTCCCCATTTATCGCGTCCCATCTAAGGATTGTGAAGTCGTCCACGGTCTTAGGGACGCCCTCATCCAACTGTGTGCCAGGGTCGAGAACGATGTCCTCGACCCCGTACTCCGAGAGGGTTTTAGATATCGATTTGAGGGCATCAAGGTCCTGGGGGCTCGATGCCACCAATGGGCAATTATACATGAGGGCGAGGTCCGCCATCTCCTTCCAGTTGGTCTTCGTCGCCGCGTAGATTAAGGGCCTCTTATCACCTACGGCTGCAAGCCCATGCTCCATGACGGCGGGGTCGAGTGCGCATAGAGCCAGAGGTTTAGACGTCAGGTTCGACGCCTTCTTCACGGCTGCCTCGAATTTCGAGGCGTCATTGGATGTGCATCTGACGGCAACCATGTCTAGGGTCAGCTTCATTCCTATGTACTCGTAGACGAGCTCGTTGACGAACTTCACCCTCGCCTCGAGCTCCTCATCCGGCATCTCGTCTGTTACATCTATGGCTATGGCTGGCAGGTTGAAGTAGGTGAACTCGTGTCGGTAGAGGACATACTCTCCGCCGAGCTTCTTCTTATAGTCGCCGACGCCCACCTCTACCGCCTTGACCGGGGGCTTGAGGAGCGCCCATAACTTGTTGAAGGTCTCTGTCTGCTTGGGATCTAGAAGCGGCTTGCACTCCTGCAGCGTCGCTTCTCTGTTGACCAGCTTCGCGGCGAAGGCCATGCAGTTCGTCTCGCCGCACTCTTTGCAGTTGGTCCTCGGCAGATGCTTGTATATCTCGATCGGGCTCAGTTCCTTCGCTGGCATCTCAAACCACCTATATCTTGAGGGAGACCCATTCGACGGGCTCCGCCGCCTTTCCACCCATCAGGTTGTCGATCAGCCCCTTTATGGCGTTGGCCGCGGCAGGATGCATCATCATGAAGTAGTCTACACCAGTCAGGAGCAGAGTCTGGGCCGTGATCGTCTCCCATAGCGGGCCTCTGAGCTCCCTCGGCGTCCACTGCTCGTCCATCTTCATCCAAGCCTCGCGGGCCGCCCACGCATTCGTGGATCCTGATGACATCGGATGGTTGAGCTCTGGGTCCCCCTTGAGGCCTGCCAAGCGGCATCGCTCCATCACCGTGAATGCGTAGTCTAGGCCATATCCCAGAGCCGCGGTCGTCGTGTCCATGACTATCCTCTCCTTGGGGAGGAAGTCGTAGAGCTTCCTGTTCAGCTCCCTGGCCTTGTTCACGTCCATGCTTGTGAAGGCGATGGCGACGTGGTCGTTCTCGAGGATCATCTTCGCCGACTTCTCTATATCCATGTCCAGGGTGATCGAGTTGAAGAGTATCCGCTCACCCTTAGTGTGCTCGGCTATGGCCGTGAAGACCTCTAGGTCCTTCTTGGCATCGCCACACCCTCCAACCGCGATGGGGACGTCCACGGCCTGGAGAACGTTCTCTGCGACCTTCACAGCTGTGCTCGGCGAGGTGTTCTCTATCAGGGGATCTATCGTGAGGAAATGGAGGTTTATCATCTCGGCGTTGAACTTGTTGACGCATAGCTTTGCCCACTCGGCGGGGTCTTGGACTACGTCCCTGAAGTGCTCCTTGACTGCCTTCGCTAGG
Source organism: uncultured Candidatus Bathyarchaeia archaeon (assembly GCA_964650675.1). Classification (GTDB taxonomy): domain Archaea; phylum Thermoproteota; class Bathyarchaeia; order TCS64; family TCS64; genus UBA8941. The sequence continues at coordinate 177 of CAZYUK010000076.1, read as the reverse complement.
GACACCTTCGCCCAGTCGAAGACGTCGAAGGCGATGACCGGCTTATGCGATGTGGGCGCCAGGAAATTATAGTAGGCTGGGACGGTCTCACCGCCGATGATTATGGAGCTGCCTCTGCTTCCGCCCTCTGTTCTCGTGGCGCCTAGCTTCACCTCGACTATCTTCCCGGAGTATTCC
>CAZYUK010000075.1:0-7032 GCA_964650675.1 uncultured Candidatus Bathyarchaeia archaeon | reverse complement strand
GTACCCGATCATACCGTGGATAGGGGTGATCGGGCTGGGCTGGTGCTTCGGCGTCCTCCTCTCAAGGTATGACCCCGCGAAGATCAGGGGCCTCAAGCTTCCGATTGCGCTGACGGGCCTGGCTTCCCTCGCCCTCTTCGTCGTGGTGCGCTGGTTCAACGGCTACGGCAACCTGTACCCTCGAATGGGCGACTCGCTTCAGAACTGGCTCTCCTTCTCCAAGTACCCGCCTGACCTCGCCTTCCTCCTCTTCACGCTGGGCGTCATGTGCCTCATCCTCTCACTCGGCATCGTCCTAGAGGAGAGGAGGTGGGTTGATAGGGGCGTATTCGGCGTCCTGCTGACCTTCGGCAGGGTCCCACTCTTCTTTTACTTCGTCCACCTGTACCTCTACAGGATTAGGCCCCCGTGGGTAGCGCAGCCCCTGTTCATGATGGACACGTGGGGGACGCTGGCGTTATGGCTCGTGGGGCTACTCATCCTCTGGAGGCTGTGCCTGAGGTACGAGAAGCTGAAGAGGAGGCACCCCGACTCGCTGCTCCAGTACTTCTAGCCGCCGCGCTGCTTCCTCTTCTCCTCCTCCTCGAGCTCGTAGAGGAGGGGGTATATGTCGTAGTGCTGCCTGATGAGCTTGAGGGTGAACCTGGCGAACCAGTAGAAGATGACGGCGGATATGCCGAAGAGCAGGAGGGTCATGCCCGTGACGTAGTCCACGTGATTCACCTGTAACAGACTTTGCTGACGGGGGATTAATAGCTACCTATCCACGAGGAGCAAGGCTCACTTCAGCGAGAAGGCCATCACCCAGGCGTCCTCGCCGTCGAGGTAGTAGCCGTAGTTCCTCTTCACCTTGGAGAAGCCCAGCTTCTCGTATAGCCTGATCGCAGCCTCGTTGCCGACCCTGACCTCAAGGTAGCATTCGGTCGCCTTGTAGGAGGCGACGCCCCTCTTCATCGCCTCGTTCATGAGGGCGAGGGCGATGCCCTTACGCCTGTAGGGCTCCCTGACGGCTATTGAGACGACGTGGAGGAGCCTGGCCGTGCTGAATCCCCTTACCTTTGAGAAGCCCCTCTCCACGCGGCACATTATGTAGCCCTGAATCTCGCCGCCGGACTCGGCCACGAGGAAGGTGTCCGGGTGGCTGCTGGCGATGTCCCTGTAGAAGTAGGCGCTGTAGTTCTCAGGCAGGCACTCGAGGTTGATCTCCATGACCCTGTTCAGGTCGTCCGCCCTGAAGGCCCTGACCTGGAAGCCCGCCATGCTCATTTTTAGACCCCTCATAGGTTTTTCACGGTGAATTTAAAGAGTTCGTCTGAAGCCGATCCGCTTACGTTTTAGGCTACCTGACGATCTGGACCGGTAGGGGAGACGCAAGGCTTGGCTGAGACGCCGGACTACGACCCTTACGTGGACGAGGCGGTCGGCGGCCTGTTCGCGGTCGAGGACAGGTACTTCGACAGGAGTACCCTCATCTTCATAGTCTCCCCCAATGAGCCTGGCGACAAGCAGAGGCTGATGAAGGGCTCCTTCAAGGAGCTGGCGGCCAGGCTGAAGCCCAAGGGCTACCTGCCCCAGCTGAGGTGGATCGTTGGCAGGTACTACGTCTCCATCCTGAGGAGGGGGCCTGAGAGGAGGAGGAACATCGCTAGGAACAAGATACTGTTCGCAGCCACGGTCTGCACCGTCTTCCTCGACGGCTACCTGAGGAGCGACAACCCTGTTCTGACGCAGGCGCTGATGCCGGGCGTGCCGGTCTTCTTGAACGCCCTCCTATTCACCCTGGGCATCGTGGCCGCATTCGGCCTCCACGAGATGGGCCACTGGCTCATCTCCACGAGGAGGGGGGTGCCTGCCTCGATGCCCTACTTTATCCCGGCGCCGCCTGGAATGGGAGGGACATTCGGCGCCGTGATAACCCAAGACGAGCCACCGGTGAACAGGGACGACCTGTTTGATCTCGGCATAAGCGGGCCAGTCCTCGGCTTCGTCGCGACGCTCATGGTAGCCCTCGTCGGCCTCAGCCTCTCATACGTCCTGCCGATCGACGAGGTCGCGGACTTCATGATCAGGTTCCCGGATGTCAGGTTCCAGGCGATGCCGATGCCCCTCATCCTCAGCTACGCCTCCATGTTCATCAAGCCGGTGGCTGAGGGCTCGGTGCTCATCCTACACCCCCTCGCCTTCGCCGCGTGGGTCGGCTGCCTCGTCACCTTCATCAACCTGATACCGGCGTGGCAGCTAGACGGAGGCCACGTGATCAGGGCAGCGTTCGGCAGCGAGATACAGAAGATCATCTCGGCCGGTGGGATAATCATGCTCATCATATCGGGCTACTACATCATGGCAGTGGTGGTGGCATTCTTCATGATGCGCAGCGGGGAGGGGATGGAGCCCCTCGACGACATCTCGCCCCTCAGCGTCTCAAGAAAGCTGGCCCTGATAGGCTACCTAGCCCTGATGGGTGTCACCCTGATAGTCCTGACGCCCTTCTAGCCGGCGGCGGGCACTGTGCTGCATCCGTAGGGCATCACGAGGGTCCTGCGGCCCCTCCTTTTCTCAAGGGCCATCTCATACGCGTCGTTCGCGGTCCTTGCCACCTTGAACCCGATCGGCTCCACGAGGAACCTGGGAAGAGAGGAGACGAGTATTACGTCGTTCCTGGTCAGCATGGACTTGACGAGGTGCAGCGCCTCCGCGCCGAGGGCGTACCTCCTCTCAAGCTCGCTCAGCTGGTCGATGTGGGCGAGGTTCGTGAAGCTGTCGACGCCGAGCCCCTCCGGGCATTCGGCGAGGAGGATGACCGTCGACCCCTTCTTTATGACACCGGAGGCGTTTCTGAGCGCCCAGACCGAGTCGTAGAGGTCGAAGTCGAAGCGGCTCCCGCCGGCGCTGAGGATGACTATGTCGGCGCCTCCCTCTGCCTCGACCTGGAACGAGGAGCCTAGCTCGTAGATCGCCCGCCCCCACGACTCCTCCAGCGCGCCGGAGTGGACCCCCATAAGCGTGCCCTGGGGGCTTATCGCGATGTTTACCGCCAAGTCGACGCCGGCCAGCTTCGTCGCCTCGATGGCGTCCTCCTTGACGGGGTTGAGCTCCACGACGCCGGGCTTCGCGCCGCTCCTGAAGAGGAGCCTCCTGTTGGCCTCTATCGTGGGGATGGATGAGACGCCAGGGACGATTGCGCTGTGTGCCCCCCTGAAGCCCGTGTAGTCGTCGAGCATAGCCTCACCGACCGCCACCTTGACCGTCGCCTCCGCGTAGTCCTTGCAGACCGATACCGGCGTCCCCTGACGCGTCTTCCCCACGACAGCAAGGTTCGAGGAGCCCTTACCGTGCTCCATGAGCCTCACCCCCTTCAGATCCTCGGATCCGGTGATGGCGGCAACCAGATCCTTGGAGCTCCTCGCCCTCGCCCCGTTCCCCAGGATCATGGTGACCCTGTCCTTGGGGACTATCATCGAGACGAACTGCTCGACGAGGTAGGAGAGGACGGGCACGGCTAGTTGGGGGGAGACTGTCCCGTCTACGGCGATGGCCACCTTGCAGTCGGGGTGCACGAGCCCTTCGAGCCTCTCCCCGCTGCCCAAGTTATTGATGGAGGATGCCATCATCTCCCTTGGCTGAGCCCTGGGCTCGATCTTAGTGGGCTCGGCGATGCTCAGGAGGTCCTTGATGCCGACTGTGACGTAAACCTCTGTATTCCCGTAGGGGAGCCAGCACTCGACCATGCCCCACCAGAACTATAATCCTCCCCCACCCGTCTTTTACCTTTCTGGTATAAAGACCGCAGGGGAATGATCCTTGAGAAAATTTTTTTGAAAAAGGGATGATTTAGTGGGAGTTACTTACCGCTCCTGCCGTGGCCCCACGAGCTCCCCCACGGGGAGCCTGAGTCATCCTTTTGGCCACGCCCCTCTCCCGGGTCGTGAGCCCATTTCCATAGGTTCTGTAGGTCTCCCAGCCCCTCCTCGGCTACCCCCTTGGCTTTGGAGGGTTTGTTCTTGCCGAGGCCCTCGAGGATCTCATTCATCCGCCCGAGGTTTCTGCTTATCTTCTCGTCGATCTTTGTCGTGTTGAGGCCCCACATGCCCCACTTGTTTGATGAGCCCTCCATGGTCTGCAGGCTAGCCATGAGCCTGTTCATCAGCCTCAGCGCCTCGCCGTACGAGTCGCCGTCGAGCCCTTCGAGGCTGTCGTCGAAGCCCTTGCAGATCTTCTCCAGCTCCCTCATCGCCCCATCGAGGCCCTTATCGAGTATCTTGTCGTGTAGGTTGGTCAGCCTCATGTAGAGGCCCCTCAGGTTGGCCATGGTCGCGTTCCCCTTAGCCTCCTCTATGTACCCCCTCAGCCTCTCTATGGCCTCCTCGGTTGCGTTGAGGCGCTCCTGCAGCCTCTCCCTGAACCTCTCCATGCACTCCAGCTTCACCTCCGAGACCAGCCCCTTGAGCAGCACCATCGCCTCCGTCAGCGCCGCCTTCGCCGACAAGTACTCGTCCATCGCCTCCTCCAGCTTCCCCTCGTCGTAGAGGGCCGATGCATGGTCGAGGTGGGTCTTGGCATCATCCAGCTTAGCCTCTATGGCGGAGGTGTCCTCTCCGTCCCCCTTGAGGTGATTCACGGTGGCGTTCACCTTGAGCAGGAGGGCGTATGCCCTGTCTATCTCCTCCCCGAGATCCTCCTCATGCTCCCAGCCGCTCTGCCTCACGGCGGACATCGCCGCGTTGTGCAGGGCGTTGCCGAAGTGGACCAGCGCCCTGTGAGCCATCTCGATGGCCAACACATAGTCTCCCTCGGCCAGTTTGCTCTTGGCGTCGTTCAGCGCCTCCACGCCGTGCTGGTAGTTCTCCGTCGCCGAGGACGGGATCTCCACGCCTTCCTCCCTCAGCTCGTTCATGGTCTCGTTTGCCTCCTTCCCGGCGTCCTCCGCGAGCTTGATGACGGTCCCCGCCAACTCCTCCGCGTCCACATTGACCACGAAGAACGAAGCCTCAGCCTCGTCGGTGGCCGTGGAGGCCTTCACCAAGTACTCCCCTAGCTCTGCATCGGAGGGCAGAGTGTAGTTTACATTGAACTTGCCCGTGGTTGAGGCGTTGACAACGACGCTAAGGAGCTGCACGGCCGTCCTGTTGACGGTCACGTGGACGCTTGAGTTTGCGGTCGCCTCACCCTCTATCTTCACCAGCTCGCCGGGCTTGTAGTACTTGGCGTCGGTCTCGACGCCGACGGCGTCGTCAGCGAGGGCCATCGGCAGGACCGGCAGAACCAGCAGCATTACGCTGAAGACTACGAGGATCTTCCTGTTCAGCACCCCTTAATCACCTGCCATATGGTGCGGAATGAGGGTATTAGAGGAACCCGGAGGAACGATTTGGAACGGCCGTTTCATGCGTCCTCCTCCCTGTAGCGTCCGCTTATCCTTATCAGGCTCTGGCCGCCGACCTTCCTCTCCTCGACTATCCCCATCCCCATGAGGCGCCTGAACATCCTCCAGGCGCTCGTCCTAGGCATGTCGAATCTCTCCCTGATCTCGTTCGCGAAGGCCTCCCCTCCGGACGCCGCTATGAACCTGAGCACCTCCCTGTCATCCATCCTGAGGCCAGGGTTCCTTTCGAAGATCACCTGGAGGTCGATGCCGGCCTTCGGCTCGGCGACGGGCTTCGCCCTCCTCCTTCTGAGGAGAAGGGCGACGGCGAAGATCACGACGACGACCGCGGCAGCGACTATGACGAGGTAGCTGAGATCGGGTCCGGCCGCCTCGGCCGCCTGGTGAGCCTCATCAGCCTCCGCCTTGGCTTCGGCGTAATCCCCAGCGGAGTAGGATACCTGGGCTGCGGCCAGGAGGCCCTCGGCTTCGCCCAGCCCGGAGGTGCGCCCCTCCGATCGGGCCGTCGAGATGGCGGCCGTCGCCGACGTGATCGCGGTCTCGGCCTCGTTGGCTGCGGCTTCCGTGGCCCTCGCCTCCTCCTTGGCGTCGTTGGCGAGCTGCTCCGCCTCGGCATACCTCTCGGCGCTGAATGAGGCCTGTGCCTGCGTGAGCAGAGCCCTAGCCTCCGAGACGATGACCCCGTTCGACTCGGCCGCGACGATGGCCGCCTCGGCGTCCCTCAGGGCGATCAGGGCGTGCTCCCTCGTCCCGACGACTCCGATCACGTAGTAGACCGACGTCACCCCGGCCGACAAGGAGACGTAGGGGTTCCCGTCAAGCGTCCCCACCTCGAGCGGCACGCTGCTCAGGCTGGTTATTGTGGAGCCCGCCGGAAGCGAGACGCTCGACGTCACCGACGTTGTCGCGTTGAATATCCAGAGGGAGGCAGCCTTGCTGGTCAGGTCCGGCGTCGAGTAGGATATCGTGACGGAGACTGCGCCTAAGCTGTCTACCTTCATGACTGAGTCTGAGACGGCGTAGTCGAGGGGCAGGCCGTCCTGGTCGACGACGAGGATGTCGGTGAGCATGACGCCGAAGACGGTCACGTTCACGCTGACGAGGGTGGGGTCGACGTCGACCGAGTAGTCCACGGAGACGACGCCGTCGCCGTAGACGGTGAAGAAGAGCCTCGTGGGCGTGTAGTCTGCTGAGTACGCCGGCGGCGTGGCAGCGGATGCTAGGAGGAGGCCCACAACGAGGAGGAGCTTGACCTGGACACGCATTGAAACCATAAGAACCAAAACACTACCGATATTAAACGTTCTGAATCATCGAAACAGATTGGTGAAGGCTGGAATCGGTGTCTAATTGACTAATTTTTATCCCAAGACAATCAACTATTACAGCGTGATCGTCATGGCGGTTGAGAAGTCGATCCTTTACTTCGACGAGGTCGGAGAGGTGAACACGGAGGCCACCCTGGAAGCGGCGAAGAAGAGGGCAGAGGAGCTCGGGGTCAGGGACATAGTCGTCGCCTCGACTCGGGGCGGGACCGGGCTGAGGGCCGCGGAGCTCTTCAAGGGGTACAACGTCGTGGTAGTGACGCACAGCGCCGGCTTCAGGGAGCCCGGGAAGCTAGAGGTGCCCGAGGAGACGTTGGCCAAGAT
>CAZYUK010000074.1:0-7072 GCA_964650675.1 uncultured Candidatus Bathyarchaeia archaeon | reverse complement strand
CTCGTGGGCTGGGGCGTCATGGTGAATGAGGCGGGGGAACTCGTCGACGGGTAAGCCGAGTCGTCTCCGTCGAACTTCGCGGACACGGACCAGGGGCCGGCCTGCTTCGGCAGATAGGTGTACCTGTATCCTCCGAGCTGGTCTGCTTTTACGGGTATTATTTCCTTGAAGCCCCTGCTCGTGAAGTTGAGCCTGATGCTCGCGCCGGCGAGGGTCGTCTGCCCTGTCACCTCCACGGTTTCGCCGCCCACGACGTAGCCGTTCGAGATGTAGATGGATGTCTCCGTCCTCGCCTTCACCCTGAAGGATGAGTCGAGCCGCCCCACGTTATCTATCTCGTCCTCGGCGCAGATGCTCCAGGCAACCACGTCTCTGGCTGCAAATGTGGGCATCTGTCCTGAGTATAGGTCGCCCGACTTGGCAAGGGGGATCACATCCACCTGCTTGACGCCGTTCACTGTGAAGTTCATCCAGACGCTATCCACGACGCGCTCCGAGGTTATCTCAGCCGACACCTCGGTTATCTCATTCGCATAGACGTTCCCGATGGTCCCGTTGAGGGCGACGTCGGGCTTGTCGTCGCTCGTCTTGATGTAGAACGGGACGAGGCTAGGTATGCTCGTCTCAGAGTACTCGGCTATGAGGACGAGGAAGTATGAGGTGCCGAGCGACGTCGAGGTGCTGTTGCTGCCACCGAAGCCGGTGACATTCACCTTCATCTTCTCGCCCATGTGCTCGCAGCTCGCCGTCAGGCTTGCAGGCCTGTAGCCTCCGATCGTGGTGTTGAAGCCGCCGTAGCCGCCCTCGATGGTGCCGTTCAGCAGGTCGCCGTTCGGGGTCGGCACTCCCCATATCTCGTAGCCGGTCGTGCCGGGGCTCGCCATCGGGTAGACCCTCGCCTCGAACATGTCGATGTCGTCCGGGGTGTCGACGTAGACGGTGAAGTTGCTCGCCGGCGTGGTGAACTCGCAGGCCCATGTGCTCAATGGATGCTGGGGGTCGCTCGACAGTAGCCTGCCCTCAAGCCATGTGCTCAACCTCTTGTCGGTCTCCACGTTCTCGATGATCATGAAGACGGCGGGCTCGGCCATCCTGTTCTTCGTGTCCTCAGGGTCGTTGTATATCTCGAAGGTGTAGGTGCCACTCTCCTGCGCATAGTAGAATTGGTGGAGGGCGTCGTTTGAGACCTGCTCGGGTAGCCCAGTCGCCTCGGTGTGAGTGGTCTGCGGACCGCTCGGCGGGTAAACGAATATATCGTAGTCGGTCTGAGGTTTTGTTTCATTCACGTAATCGCCCACGAGGAATATGTGATATTTCTTTCCACCCTCAAGGTTGCATTTGACCACCATCTTATCGCCGACCTGGATGGTGCCGTTGCCGATGAGTAGCGGCTCCCAGGGCTTATCAATCACTTTCGACGTGTCTCCGAAGGCTGAAGGAATGGTCGAATATATTGGAGATGCAATTAAGCCTCCGACTTCGAGAAACAGGGCAATGAGTAGCACCCCTTTGATGGTTTTGAAGTTATGCCGTTTGTTGAACATAGCCTATAATATCCTCTGGAGTCAAGTGAAATGGGTTTAAAGCTAATAAAGGATTTATGAATCAGTGATATAGGATATAAAAATGAATTATTTAAACTAGAAAAGAATGAAATATGTTACACGGATGCTTCAACGAAATAATGAAAAGATTATAATGAACTTTTTTAAACATAAAGTTTAGGCGTTGGAAGCCTCAGCCTATGTGTATCGTCCATCTGCTACCACATTTATAACCGGTGACCCACCTGGCCATTCGATTGTTACGGGGATTGGTGTGCAGGGGAGATTAACCCAACTCCCGCCTACTTTCTTCTTCACCTCAACTGAGTAGTCTCCCTGAGTTGAAACGAGCCCTGTCCATTCGACATTTATGTTTGCTGGGGGAGTCTCGTAAGGCACCGATGTCCAAGTTGTATTGGAGATACAAATCTTGTACTTCGCCGTCGCCTGGTTAAGGATTATAACATGGATACCCAAGGATGGCGTAAACCAGGATGCGCCTATGTAAAAGAGGGCGGCCGAAGTAGAGGCGAAGGAGTTCCCCCTCTCCGTCGTCACTGTCGTTATGTACGCTTTCCCGTCCTGAAGTGTGACCGTGAACGGCCCAAGCACCACACTATCCTGTGATGCAATTGATGTTGATGCGGAGTAGCTGACATCATTGATCCAGACCCTTATGATCTTCACAGGTACAACACCTGTGTTTGTAACTTTAACTTTGAGTTGATCCGACGTTGAAGTGAGAGGATATGTATGGGCTTCAATGGCTTCGCTCGCTCTGTCCTGATCCTCGATCTCCATCTCGTGCACGTTCCGGGTATAGATGTTGTCCGCCTGCTTCATCACTAGGAACATCGGGATGACGGCGGTGAACAATACTCCTATGAATATGAGGGTCCCTAGTATGGTCGAGATCCCTCTACGGCGTCTAAGGTATGTAATATTTATAGTACGCATTGTTCTGCCTCCTACTATGTACCTTTATATCAACCTCGTCGCCACTGACAGCCGAGATGGTGATCGTGGCTTTTACGAAGCCACTTACCGAGATCTTCAGGGGATTGTTTAGATCTGTATGATAGCGTATGCCGCTGCTTGTGACGTTTGCATAAACATCGACGGTTATGTCCACGTCGCCGTAGTTGTAGACCCATACGTACAGCTCCGTGCGTGCGGTGTTGTTACTGACGTGCTCGACGGTGAACCGCTCGGTGACCTCCCTCATGATGGTCAGCGTATCGTTGACGTAACCCGTGGCTATCACAGTCGACGCGCCCTGGGCGTATGACCAGACGGCGCTGCCGATGGTCAGGACAACGGCCGACAGGATGATCGTGGCGATGACGGGAGAGATGCCCCTCCTGCTTTCCATGCGCCCTATCCTTCTCAAGCTACGAATATCCCCCCTGTGTTCAAATACGGCACAGCCCATATGCCGCCGACAGATACGAGGGTGAGGAGGATCGCGTGCTTGAACCCCGCGGATACTCTCCCTGAGGTGATCTTGCCCGTCACGAGGCCCAGCATGAAGGAGTGGAGCGCCAGGGGGGTCAGGAGGGTCTTGTATAGTTCCACGGTGGCTACCGATACCCCAAGCCCCGACATGCCGGAGAAGAATGAGAGGAACATAACCGTCGTCCCCGTCAGGGTGGCGGCGCCTATGTACGGCACGACCATCAGTGGCATTAGCAGACCCTTCTTCTCGTCCTCGAGCCTCTTAGACGACTCAGAGAAGCTCGCCAGCGACTCGAGGCTCTCGACGCTCCCTCCGCCGACCTCGAGGGTGTCTATCAGTAGGTAGATGTTGACGAGGGCGAGCCAGTTCCTGATGTTGTGCTTAAACTCGTCGTATATCTGGCGGATGGGGTACCCCCAGTTTAGCTTCATGTTGATCGTCTCGAGGTGCTTCGAGAACGCCTTGTAGTCGCGTCCAGAGAGGGCGTTTATGCACCTCTCAGGGTTCAGCCCGCTCTTCCTGGTCTCGACGAGGTCTCGGAGGAACTGGATGATGCCGTCCTGTATGCTCCTGTCCCTGCCTACGAGCATGGAGTCGGCGATGAGCCCCGGTATCGCTATGAGTATGAGGGTGATGGACACGCCGATCGCCGCCTCTGTCCCCTCGGCGAAGCCCAGCAGGTTTCGAATAAATACCACTAACTCGACGCCCTGAGGTATTATCTTGAATTCCGGGACGAAGAAGGGCAGGGCCATCTGGGTCCCCGCGAATATTCCTATCGGGGCGAAGGCCAGTGTGTAGAGGTAGGTCTTCCAGTTGGAGATCGGGTAGCTCATTTGGCCCGCGTCACCCGCGTATATGAAGGCGAACGACATGAAGGGCATGAAGGCGAAGGAGAAGGCGAAGAACTGGAAGGGCGTTATGTTCACCCCGGCAGCAGGGAGGCTGATACCTATGACGAAGATGAGGAATATGCCGAGGACACCGAGTATGCCGATGATTGTGTATGTCTCCATCAGCATCCCCATGTTCTCCCCCATCGCCTTAGCCCTCGACGAGAGGTTCTTGAACATCCCCTCGGTCTGGTTGTAGAGGTAGTGGAGGGTGTCTCCGCCCGTCCTCACCGTCGAGGCGTAGCCGAGGAGGAGCTCCTTGTACTCCGTTATGCTCACCTCCCTCGCCGCCTTCTCCATCGCGGTCACCGGGTCGGCGCCCGTCGACATGACGATGGTCTCAATCCTCGCGACCTCCTTCTGCATGTTGGGCAGCAGATCCATGTTCCTCATCCTAAGCAGGCTCTCATAGGGCGAGAGGCCGCCGCTCGCCATGACGCTGATGTACATCGAGGCGTATGGTATCTCCGTCTTCAGCCCCGAGATCCTGTTCGATGCCGCCGTCTTCGGGGTTACCACCCCAAAGATTATTACCACCACCGGGACCAGGGCGGAGAGCGGGATGATTATCGAGCCATCCCCCGGCAGGAAAGACAGTGAAGGCCACAGGCCCAGGAACCATAGAACGGCTAAGGCTACAGGTATGGTCAGGGCTACGAAGGCTGTGAACCCGACTACGCTGAAGTAGACCTCGGGATGAACCTTCATGTATGCGGCGTCTAGGTCTTTCTCAGCGCCCTTGAAGACCCTCGCGAGGCCGTTCCCCAGCCAAGAGAAGTAGGCGTAGGAGATGTCACGTATATTCAAGCCCTGGGCTCCACCTCCCTAACCGCCATCTCTGGGAGTTGGGCCTCCTCTAGTATCAGTGGAGCGTCTGTTTCGGTTTTCGACACCCGCTTCTTATGGTACTTCTTGCGTGGCTCACGAGAATGCTCGTCCTTCTCCTCCCTGCGGTCGATGTAGTAGGATAGTATCTTGAAGGTGACTTCCCTCTGATCGTGGACGCCGCTTCTAACGATCTCCTTGAGGTACGCCTCTCTGTTGTTGAGCTCCCTTACGACCTCCTCCTTGGACGTGCCCCTGTTCAGGGCTATTCTCTCGAAGAGCAGGCTATCCTCCATCTTTGTCTCGAAGGTGTCCGTGGACGGGTTCCAGGTGGCGACGACCCTGTACTTGTCGAAGTCCTCTATCTCCCAGACTGTGCGGACCCTTCGACCGAAGATTGTCTTGCCCTTCGAGCTCGGCAGCTCCACCCTCTGTATGTGGAGGGCGCTGTTCATCAAGGGAATATAGACCTCGCTGACGTTCATCGGAGGCGAGGTTAGCCTCTTGATGACCCCGTCGAGGCTGTCGGCGTGCATGGTGCATAGGCCGCCGTGTCCTGTGGCTAGGGCCTGGAAGAGGGTGTAAGCCTCCTCTCCACGCACCTCGCCGACTATGATGTAGTCCGGCCTGTACCTGAGGCAGACCTTGACGAGGTCGAAGAGGGTTATGTTCTTCGAGGCCTCTGTGCCGAACTGGAAGCTCTGCCTGGAGTTGAGCTGGGTCCAGTTGGATACGGGTGGGCGGAGCTCAGGGACCTCCTCGACCGTCACGATCTTATCGTTCCCGGACATGAGGCTCAGTGTCGCGTTGAGCGTGCTCGTCTTGCCTGCACCAGTGCCGCCTATGATCATGAAGCTCAGCTTGTTCTCCAGTAGCATCCAGAAGTAGGCCGCTATCCTCTCGTTCAGGGTCCCGAACTTTATCAGGTCGACTATGCTCAGCGGGTCCGCTCTGAACTTCCTGATGCAGAACGTGCTTCCCTTCGTGGAGACCTCGTTCATGAAGGTCGCGGCGAGCCTGTGCTTCTCCGGGAGCATCCCGTCGAGTAGGGGCTGGGCGCTGGAGATGTGCTTGCTGCTCTTATGCGCCAGCTTGACGATGAAGTCGTTCAGGGTCTGCTCGCTAGTGAACCTGATGTTCGTCGGTATGCTCTCGTGCTTCCTGTGCCAGACGTAGAGGGGCACGTTCACGCCGTTGCAGCTTATGTCCTCTATGTTGGGGTCGTTCATGATGGGGTCGAGGGGGCCGTAACCTGCCAGGTCCCTCACGACATAGTAGAAGATCCGCTCCCAACCCATCCGGTCGAACTTCCCGAGAGAACGATAGTACTTCTCTGCGATCCTCTCCGCCTGCTCGAAGACATACCTCTCAGGTTCGACCCCCTCCTCTGTGGGGGGCTCGAGCTCCTTGCTCAGGATCTTAACCACTTTCTGGTAGGTCTCATACTCGTCCTCCACCAATGGATACTCGATGGAGAAGTAGTGTAGACCCGCCCCGAGCTTGGCCGACTTGAATATGCTTACCTTCGAAAATGGTTCCTTTACATGATACTCATCTACGACCTGGTAACCTTCATCGGGTTCTTGGATGGAAACACCTACGTCTCTGGGATCGGCGCTCTTGCCGTTTCTCTGTAGTAGGTCCATCAAACCCATTGCCTATTCACCAGGAAGATTTTAAAAAAAGGAAAGAAAGCCGGTTTTAGACCAACTGGACTAGTTTAATGTAGTCCATGCCGCCGGCGCTGTGGATCTTGATGTCAACGGTTGTTCCAGAAGTTAGGGCAGCCCCTACAGGCCATCCTGTACCTACGTAAATGGTGACGGTGGCGGGTTGACCGCTTTGGATTGTCATTTGATGAGTTGTTGAATCAACGTCGGCATTAAGAGCACCATTTGCAGTAGGTGGGGTTGTAGCAAGAAGGTATACTGCCAACTGATCGTTGACATAGACACCATTAAGCGTCGCTGTAGCACTCCCACTGTTTTTCAGTGTAAGCGTAACCTTCCAATAGAGTGCGGGGGTGTCAGTATCTTTTACACATAGAGCTGACTGTATCTCGACCTTCTCGAATCTCGTGTACTGGCTTGAGATGCCGCCCATCCAGTAGGCGACAGCCACTGCGATCGTTATTGCGACGGCGACGAGTATCACTGTTGCTATCACCGGGCTTATGGCCTTCCGATCCTTGAGCTTACTCAATTTCATTCATTTCCTCCTATATTCACGTGAATGAGACACCTCCTCACCGTTAATAAATAGATTATGAATTAACAACATCATATTATTGACATATATCTAAACATTTTTTTAACCCATAAATATATAATCAATATTAATAATCCATATTATAG
>CAZYUK010000073.1:0-7141 GCA_964650675.1 uncultured Candidatus Bathyarchaeia archaeon | reverse complement strand
GGGCTTAAGAGTCCTCGCGTCCCCGGAAGGTTATTATCCGGTCGAGCATGCTACGCTCTCCATGAACAGGGGCGTCTTCTTCGCCATCCTCGGCGCCGCCCACTCCCTTAACCACAGCCTTTTCCTGGTCCTCCCCCCGCTGCTCCAGAACATCGCCTCGAGCCTCGGCGTCAGCTTTCAGACACTCGGCCTCGTCGCGACGGTCACCTTCTTCATATTCGGCATGGGCGCGCTTGTCGGAGGCCCCCTGTCAGACGCCATCGGCAGCGTGAAGGTGACACGGATAAGCATAGGCTTCGCGGGTGCTTCGAGCCTCCTATTTCTGGTCTCGAGGGATGTCTACACGTTCGCCGCGGCCATGTTCCTGATGGCCCTCTGGGCGAGCTTCTATCACCCGACGGCTAACAAGCTCATCGCCCAGGCGTTCAGGGAGAACACTGGCAACGCGATGGGCATCCACAACGCCGCCGGGAACCTCGGCCAGATCCTCACGCCTACGGTAGCCTTCTTCCTCGGGATCATGGTCGACTGGCGCTTCAGCTTCGTCTTCTTCGGCCTCCTCTCCATAGTGACTGCGCTAGTCATGGGCAGGATAAGGCTGGAGGAGGAACGCTTCACCACCGGGAGGAGGCTCGCCATCGCCGAGTTCCTCAGGTTGCCGGGCTTCTGGCAGATACTCCTCTTCAACGCACTTGTGGGCTTCATCTTCAGGGGCGTCGAGGTCTTCTTCCCGACCTTCCTCAGCCTCGGGAGGGGCTACACGGGCGAGTTCGCCGCGGTTTCGAACTCACTGATCCTAGCGTTCGGTACAGCCGGCCAGCTGATAGGGGGCAGGGGGTCGGACAGGGTAGGCCCGACGAAGGTAATACTCCTCGCCGCATCAGGAATCCTGTGCAGCCTCCTGATCCTGCTGCTGGCGCCGACGAATCTCTTCTTCGTCACGGCCTTCGCGCTTATATACGGCATAGCCGTCTTCGCCCACCAGCCCTCCATGACATTGCTGGTCAGCAGGGTGACGCCTCTCAACCTGATGGGGCTGAGCTTCGGCGTCATGTTCTTCTTCAGCTTCGGCCTCGGCTCGGTCGCGGCCGTCGTCTGCGGCTGGCTGACCGACGCATACGGCGTCGAGGCCGCCTTCTGGCTCAACGCCGTCGTAGCCGCCGCCCTGCTGGCGGTGACGCTCCTGATCTACAGGACGTTCAGGGGCTACGGCGGCGGGTCAGGTAGCTGAGGACGCCGATGATCGTCTTCGCGTCCTCTATCCTGTTCTCCTCGATCATCCTCAGGGCCTCGTCGAGGCCGACCTCCTCCACCTCGATCTCCTCGTCCTCCTCCGTCTCCATCTCGCCCCTCCTGAGGCCGGTGGCGACGTACAGGTGGATGACCTCGTTGCTGTACCCGGGCGCCGTGAAGCAGCTCAGCAGCCTCCTCATCGAGTCGGCCTCGTATCCTGTCTCCTCCCTTAGCTCCCTCGCGGCGCAGTCGTCGGGCTTCTCACCCTTCTCCAGCGTTCCCGCCGGGATCTCGAGGAGCTCCCTGCCTGCGGCGTACCTGAACTGCCTGACTAGGACAAGCCTCGAGTCGTCGAGGACGGGGACTATGGCGACGGCGCCGGGGTGGTCGACGACGTCCCTCGTCGTCCTCCTGCCGTTTGGTAGTTCGACTTGGTCAATCTTGAAGGAGAAGCTCTTTCCTTCGTGAAGCAGCCTTGAGCTGAGCGTCCTCTCCATGCCCTCAAAGAAGTTAGGGCGGCTTTAAGGATGCCGCGGAGTCCACCTAGATTATTAGGCCGCCGAAGACTCCTAGCAGCACGAGGATGTTGTTGACGGCGCCTAGGAGGCTCCAGCTCGAGATGAAGAGTATCGCTCGGCCCCACATCTTTCCCCTCGGCAACGTCAACGCTAGGACGGTGCAGGCCATCCAGAAGATGGTGAGCGAGAAGAAGGGGTTGTACAGTGGGTGCGTCTCGACGAAGCCCCTCGCCAGGCCTATCTGAGTAGTGATGAAGTCGGCCGCGACGCCTAGGAGTGACAGGGTGTAGGCCGGGGTCTGGCCCCTGATCGCCTGCGATAGGAAGATTACGCGGCCATCGTCTCTGAGCGTCAATCCCTGCACAGGGTATGGGATATGGTTCGATGATATATATTAACGTTCTATTTCTTCGGGGAAGGGCTGGAGAACGGTTTTTCTTGGTGAAATCCGGTTAGGCTGTGCCTCGCCTGTCGGCGAAGTTCGTCAGTATGACGACGGCGGTGGCGTGGGAGCATCTCCCCTTGTCCATGAAGCCGGGGCAGTTGCAGGTCACGGTGCCGTCAGGGGCCTGGACGACCGTGTACGTGCCGTGGTCGCCGATGACGTTGAAGCGGCCATTGTCGAGACGCTCGACCCTTCCGCCCCTTATCAGCCTCCTCGCCTTCTCTATCATCCTCTCCATCGACATGCGGCGTTTCCACACCCAGTATTGGGTCGGGTTTATTTTATCCTATCTGTCTCGGTCGACTAGATTGGTTTCATGGGTAAACCGCCTTTTCCGTGAATCGAGATCGAAACGGAGCCGTTTTAAGGATTCTTTTAATGAAAGAAACATTTCTAGCCTCCTTAGCCTGATCCTCCTGACCTCTATCACAGAATGCTTATTACGAGGCGAATCCTTATCCCTCTAAACCTGAGAGCCGAGACGATGGGAAAGGAGGGGCTGCTGGGATGGTATCGGACAGGGAAGGTATGGTGGAGAAGCTGGAGAAGTTCATTTTCCAGAGGATGACCGAGGCCGGGATAGTTGGCCTCAGCATCGCCACCGTCAAGGGGGGCAGGGTCAGGTACCTGAAGGGGCTCGGCTTCAGGGACTTTGACAGGGGCCTGAGCGCGACGCCTGAGACGATCTACTGCATCGGCAGCGTCACGAAGTCCTTCACAGCCCTGGCCGTCATGCAGCTCTGCGAGAGGGGCCTCCTCAGCCTCGACGACCCCGTCGACAAGTATGTCCCATTCAAGGCCAGGCCGATGGGCGAGCCCATACTGATCAGGCACCTTCTGAGCCACACGAGCGGCATCTCTTCTCTGGGGTACGCCGAGGCGACGCTCGCGGCGATCACCGAGCCGTCGGACCTCTGGCTTCCGATCTCGAACGCGAGGGACCTCCTCGTCTTCATGGACGGGGCGGAGGAGTGGGCGATAGCCAAGCCCGGCCAACGCCACGCATACTGGAACGAGGGGTACATACTCCTCGGAGCGATCATAGGGGAGGTCTCAGGCGTCGGCTACGCCGAGTACGTGAAGGAGAACATCCTGAGGCCCCTCCGCATGGACAGGAGCACCTTCCTCGAGGAGGAGGTCAAGAAGGACAACGACGTGGCTGTGCCATACGTTACATCAAGGGGCGGGGGGAAGGTGGCCACCAGGTACCCGTACGGGCAGTTGATAAGCGACGGCGGACTGATGAGCAACGCGCCAGACATGGTCAGGTTCATGGGGATGTTCATCTCCGGGGACGCCTCGGGGGAGGCGGCCGTGGCGAGCCCTGCCTCGATCAGGGACATGATGGAGCCCAGGGTGCGGACGGTCGAGGAGCCAATCGAGGGGGCCTGCTACAGCTGCTACGGCTACGGGCTGCGCATCAAGACGGGCTTCCTGGGCCGCAACCTCATACATCACAGCGGGAGCGTCTTCGGCTCCAGCGCCTACATGTGCTTCATCCCGGAGGAGGGGGCCGGGGTCGTGATCCTGGCCAACGGCGGCTACTGGCTCGAGCCCATGGGCGAGTACGCGATGGCGCTGCTCCTGGGCAGGGACCCGATGGAGATACCGTCCTTCAGGCGTGGGGGCGTCCTCGACGGCCTAACAGGCACCTACAGGACCTTCAGGGACACCTCGACCTACAGGGTGACCAGGAGCGGCGGCGTCCTGCAGCTTGAGAGCCGCTTCGGTGAGAGGACGTTCACGACGCCGCTGATCCCGGTCGACCTCGAGGGGGAGACCAAGCAGTTCAGGGTGTACGGTATAGACTCGACGACGCCTGTCCAGTTCGTCAGGAGGGGCGGCGCGCTCTACCTGGTCTACGAGAGGAACATGGCGAAGAGGGTAGAAGGATCTTAGGCCCATACACAGCCTCAGCCGTCAAGGTATGTTCTAGGGTAAAATCATTAATCGTACAGGAATTAATAGGGCTGTGAGAAGGCATTGACCCTCAAACCCTCGGAGCATCTGCGAGAGGAGATCAGAGAGAAGCTGGTTCAGTCCTGCAGGATGTTGCACAGGGAGGTCCCCTCGGTTCACAACCCCTATCCCATCGGCCACTTCAGCGCCAGGGTGCCTGGGACAGATGAGTTCATGATCAAGCCAAGGGATGTGCCTTGGGACAGGGTCGAGGCTGACGACCTCATGATCTTCGACCTCGGCTACGGGAAGCTCTCGGGACCTGATTACGAGATCATCGAGCTTCCCATCCACGTCGAGATGTACAGGCTGAGGAGGGATGTGATGGCTGTGGTTCACACCTATCAGACCTACGCGACCCTCCTCGGTACGCTGGGCCTCAGGCTGGAGCTGCTGGACGCGAGCACCCTGGCCTTCACCGACGGCGTCCCAGTCTACGGAGAGGAGGATGACCCCGCCTACTTCTCGGAGAGGATCAGGACGCTGATAAGGGAGGAGAGGCAGGGGCGGGTCCTGGCCGAGAAGATCGGGGGCTCGAGGGCGATCATCCTCAAGGCACACGGCCCCGTCATCGTCGGCGGGAGCGTCGAGGAGGCGTGCATGTCCACGATACTCCTCGAGAAGGCGGCGAAGGCGGAGATCATAGCCGCCGCAGTGAGGGGACAGGGTAAGCCCATCGAGGGCCTCGGCATAGCGCCGCGTCCACCATCCGTCGACCAGTGGAGGTCTCTCCTGGATTCATGTTGAGTGGATCTTCGTAGGGAGAAGGTCCCGGGACGCTGGATGCCTCGGCTCTAGCTTCCACTCAGAATATATTGTGCTTGAAAAAATAGAGGGCTTGTGTGCGCTTGGCCTAGATGACGTAGTGTTCCTTCGGGTACTCGAGGAAGTACCTGTCCCTCCTGTCGACGAGCACCGTGACGACGTTCTCGCCCTTCCTCATCTTCTTCGCAAGCTGGATGGCGGCGTAGACGTTTGCGCCTGAGGACATGCCGCAGAAAAGTCCCTCCTCCTTGCACAGCCTGTTGGCCGTCTCCCTGGCGTCCTCGTCCTTGACCGTCAGTACCTGGTCTGGGAGGCCCTTCTCGAACATGGTTTCGATTATAAACTTGTACTTCGGCATCCCGAACTGCTCGAAGAATTTGTCGAAGGTGTGGTTCTTCACCCAGTCGGTTATCAGCGTGTCCTCGGGCAGCAAGCCGACAACCTTTGAGGCCGGGTTCACCTTCCTAACGGCCTCGGCGATGCCGAGCAGTGTGCCGCCTGTGCCTATCGAGGCGACGACCGCGTCGACCTTGTTGTCCGTCTGGTGGAGTATCTCCTTTCCCGTGGAGTCCCTGTGGGCGAGGGTGTTGTATGGGTTGCAGCTCTGGTTCGACCACCATATCTTGGGGTCGCTCCTCTCAAGGTCGTAGCACTTCTTCATGCCTATTATAGTCGAGGCGGCCGCCTCCTCATTCGGCTTGAGCTGCTTCAGTACGTCTTCGTAGCCCTTCGTCGTGAAGCTGTCCACCTCGGCGCCGAAGAACCTCATCGTCTTTATCCTGTTCTCGGGGTTGTAGGCGCCGACCCATTCGCTGGGGATGAACAGCTTGACCTTGTACCCCTTCACGTTTCCGACGAAGGAGAGGGCGGGCCCGGTGTTGCCGCTCGTCTGATCCATTATGGTTCCCCCTGTCCTGAGTTTGCCTGCCTTCTCCGCCTCCTCGATCATCCTGAGGGCTATCCTGTCCTTGATGCTGCCGCTTGGGTTGAAGTACTCGCACTTGACGAGCACGTTCGCCTTGGCGCCGTCCGTAACCCTGGTCAGCCTCTTCAGAGGTGTGTTACCGATCATTGACAGCGTGCTGTCTGTGATCTTCATAAAGCCTAACCTCGGGTATCTTATGCGTCGACGCCTTAAAAGCTAGACGCGGGCTCGTCTGGTATGCATTTATCCTCAGCCAGCGCCGATGGACCCGCCAAATGGCAGTTTTTTCATCCATTCGGAGGTACCCCCCTACCTTTTTTACATGCTCGACTATCCTGACGAGAATGTAGCTAAAAAGGACGCAAATCTATTTAGTATCTAATTAATTTATTACTTGAGGATGGAACATTTTGGTTAAATGCTCCAAATGTGGCGCCGATATCCCTCCCGAGTCCGCATTCTGCCCGAACTGTGGCGCGACGCTTGAGAGGAAGGTTTCGGACGAGGAGATCTCGAGGCTCATCTTCCCCATGTTCGGGAAGAAGTACGACGAGGCGCTGAGCGCCGCATCGGCGGCCTGTCTGCAGGATCTCGAAAACGGGACTCTGCATAGGAACCTTCTCCTAAAGTTTCCCGTCCCGGATCTCATGCCGAGGGAGAGCCAATACCACGACGAGGCTGTGAGGAGGTTCATCGGCAGATATGGCTCCGACGCCCGGCTGAGGGAGGCTCTCGGGTACTACAAGCTCGGGCTGATCTACGAGAACGGTAAGAGGTTCAAGGAGGCGCCGAAGGAGTACGATAAGGCGATCTCCCTTTTCCCCGGTTTCGCGTCCGCGCATCTCCGTAGAGGCATGCTCCACGAGGGCTTCGGCGACAAGAAGAGCGCTCTGAGGTGCTACCTCACGGCCGGCGAGGCAGACCCCCAGTTTCCACTCGCCTTCTTCGATCAGGGGCTCATGTACAAGCACCTCGGCAAAAGAGAAGAGTCTCTGGAGAGCTACAGGAGAAGCGTCACCCTCGACCCCGACAACGCCGCGGCTCACAACAACTTGGGCCTCATCTACATCGACAAGGGCGACTACGAGAACGCCGAGAGGGAGTTCAGCGAGATACTGAGGATATTTCCCAACCACCCCACCGGCGTGAAGAACCTGGAGATAGCGAAGAAGAGGGTCGGCAGAGGGGGCTTCAAGCTCTTCTAGCCGGTCATCGTTCAGTGGCTGGGGGGCGGGTGTCCTGTTCAGGAGGAAGAAGGTCGGCGCGGAGTACTACGTAGAGAGGGGGGAGGAGTGC
>CAZYUK010000072.1:0-7172 GCA_964650675.1 uncultured Candidatus Bathyarchaeia archaeon | reverse complement strand
CTCTGGAGGCGTAGAGGAGGCATAGAAGGGCTGCTATCCCGGCGCCTACCATGGTTAGCCAGACAGCGCTGAATGAGTAGGAGTCTATTAGGGCTCCGAGGAGGGTTGACCAGAGTGAACTAACTCCGAAGCCGAAGGTGAAGAAGAGGCCTAGGAGTATGTCACGTTCGCTTGGACCGGCGCTGCGTGCGAGGTGGGCCTGCAGGATAGAGCTCATGCTGAAGGTTGTCATAGAGAGGAAGAAGAGGTGAGGGACGAGGATTAGATTGAATCCCTGGTAGAGGGTGAGGAGGAAGATTGTAGTTGTCGTGGTCATTAGTGATAGCGTGGCGGTCTTCAGGTAGCCCTTCTGGTCGGCGAGTCTGCCGAGGTAGATGGTTCCAAGCACTCCGCCTATGGTTGCGACGGAGCTCACGACGCCCGCGTCGAAGACGCTGAGGGCGAGGCCCTTTGAGGCATCTCGGAGATAGATCGGGACCCAAGTAGTCATGACTCCCATCCCTGTACCGCCAGAGATGAAGGCCTGAGCTACGAGTATCGGTATCGCGCCCTTGACCTTTAAGGCGGATTTAATGTCGTCGATGAGCCGCCTCTCAGATCCCTTGGAGATCGCTTTCTCACCAGCTGGCTCGCCCCGAAGGCCGAGGAAGACGAGCATACCGGTAATGAGGAAAAGGAATGCGAGGAGGTAATAGGCGGATCTCCAGCCAGTCGCGACGGCGATGGCTGAGAGGAGTATTGGACTTATGATGTTGCCGACATAACCTAGGCCGTAGAAGATGGAGAGGGCGGCGCCTATCCCCTTCTTCTCGTACTTGCTGCTGAGGATTGAGCTACTGACGGGATGGGTACCGGCTTGGCCGACGCCGGCGATGGCGTTTCCGGTGATGACGGCCTCGAAACGGTTAGCAACGCCCGTCAGGAGGCAGCCGAGCGACATGAAGAAGTTTGAGCCGCTCAGGAGGATGCGCCTTGATACCTTCCTACCGGCGATGCTGTAGATCATCTGTAGGAACCCACCGAGGATGTTGGCGACACCGACCATTAGGCCGATCTGGGTATAGCTGAGGCTGAGATCCTCCTTCATGCTCTGGTAGAGGATCGAAGAACCCGCGAAGAGGTGCTGGGCAACGTGCGATACGGTGAGGGTCGTTATGACCCGCCTCTCCGATTTCCTCGCCTCCTTCACATCGCTCAAGAATGTCACTGATGTTAGGCTACAGTGCCTCTTCTCAGGCGTTTAAACCTATTTCCTGCAGCCTGTTCACAGGAGGAATTATTGATGGTTGTGTTCTCCAATGTGGTAACAGCAGGTTTCCTATCACCTGTTCGATATGAGCCTGATCGGTTTTCCTGTTCAAGTAGATTTTATTGGGGCTCTTTCTTGCAAGCTGTTTTTCATCCAGTAGACGATACTATCTACTTTTTTTTCGTGGTAGTCATAGGAAGTCTGACTTGTTTGCCCGTTCTGCTTGATTTTAAGGCGGCTTCGCATACCTGGAGAGTTCTCAGTCCATCTTCGCCCGTGACGGAAGGCGTCGTGTCGTTGATTATTGAGTCGGCGAAGGATTTGAGTTCAAGGTACAGTGGCTCCTGATAGGGTATGTTGGGCTGGGTGAGCTGCTGGTCGTTTTCGACGGTGAGCTGCTGGGTGATGTAGTCAACTGTCATTATACCCTTGGTGCCGGTGACGTTGAGCTGGCGGACCTTCTTGGGGGTGAGCCAGTTGGCCTCTATGAAGGCTGTGCGGTTCTCAGGGTAGCCAATGTTGATATTGGCGTAGTCCTCGAACTGGTGGGAGATGCTTCCCGCGGTGGCATATACGGTGCTGGGCTGCTCTTTGAAGAGGGTAAGGGCGATGTCGATGTCGTGGATGGCGAGGTCTTTTATGACGCCGACGTCTCCGATGCGGAGTGGTTTCTGGCTGACGCGGCGGGTGTGTGCGAGTATGACGGCGCCGATCTCCCCTTCGGCTATCCTCCTGTAGGCTTCCTGGACGGCGGGGTTGAAGCGTTCTACGAAGCCTACGGTGAGGTGGACGCCATGTTTTTCGGCTGCCTTGATGAGTGTCTTCGCCTCTTCAACGGTGTTGGTCATCGGCTTCTCTACCAAAACATGCTTACCGCACTCGATGGCTTGGAGTGCGATCCCGGCGTGCGTCACCGTCGGCGTGCATATGGATATGAGGTGGATGTCAGGGTTATTCATCAACTTCGTCGGATCCAAGTACCATTTCACCCGGTACTTTTCTCCTGTCTCCTTAACTGTGGTCGGGTTAGTGTCCGCCACGCCGATGACTTCGGTTACTGGCATGTTCGAGAATACCCTGACGTGGTTTCTCCCCCAGGTACCACATCCGATTACGCCGACCTTAAGCCTCTTCATCGGTTCTCTGCTTGGTTCTCTCGGGTTTTTAAGAGTTGTTCAGGGTTCCGGGCAGCGTTCGCGCGCGCAGGGTCCTCCATGTGACCCTCCTCCCCTCTAGCACTCGCCGACGGAAACAAGCCTTGTTCTCTCGGGGTTATTTTTTCTCTTCTTTTTTCCCCTCGTCCTCTTTCTCCTCGTCCTCGGATTCAATGTCGAGGGGGCTCTCGAGGGGGATCGGGGACGGCGTGGTGGCCATCGTGTAGCCGATCCAGAGGATGATGAGGAGCATGAGGTAGGCTGCAGCTAGTATCGGGAGCTTGTAGGCCCACTCCGTGTAG
Source organism: uncultured Candidatus Bathyarchaeia archaeon (assembly GCA_964650675.1). GTDB lineage: Archaea > Thermoproteota > Bathyarchaeia > TCS64 > TCS64 > UBA8941. The sequence goes on along the minus strand of CAZYUK010000072.1, from coordinate 4,467 downwards.
GGGGTGAGCCAGGCGAAGGAGGCGCCGAGCCAGGGCGCGAATGACCATACGAAGTAGCCGACCATTATCAGGATCGTCACGGCCATGATCATATAACCGAGGGCCTTATCGTTCAATTGGAGTCTCCTATTAATTTATGTTGGAGTATTATTAGATTTATTCGGTTATTGGAAATGTTTGTGTCGCCTTCTGCGTGAGTAATTGTTTCGTTGAGTTGACTTGTTGTTTTAGGTTTCTCATTAGAAGGTGAAAGGATCGTAATTACGCCCCGAATATCGTTGATACTTGTTTAAATCAAGTGATCAAAGGTCAATCTTTTGGGTACTTTTGTCGCCTTCCTTGGAGTTACTCGACGCTCTACGGGTTTTTTGATGAACCTTTCAGCTCGCGGGGGTCTGGGAGAGTGGTTGGTCGTCTTCGACGAGGAGCAGACGCATGGCGGTTATAGTCTCGAGGTTTTTGATTAACTCGTATCGGAATAAAAGAAGTTATTGAACAGGGAATTTTTGCGGGTATTTTTAGGTTTTATCGGTCGAAACGTCGGGTTCCACGAATAAAATGGAGGTTAATCCGAATCCTCTCTCTTTATTTGACTTAACATCTTCCCCGCCGAAGGGAGGCCGCCTCGTTAATCGTTAGGGTTTAGGATGGAGTCTCTATTGGATTCAGTATTTGCCGGTTGGGGGCTTGGTTGTTGTGTTCGTCTACGTGGTTGTTGTTTGAGGGGTTGGTTTATTGTTCTAATTATACCTAAGGACAAACCTGTGTCTGTGGGGGGGATTTAGGAAGGGGGTTGGTTTTCGCGTATTTTTGTGTGTTTTTTGTTTTTCGGGGGGTGGTTGTTGTGTGTTTTTTGCTTTATATTTTCATAGTTCTGTTTTTCCGGGGGTTTGGGATGTGGGTTTTTCATAGTTTCGTTTTTCCAGGTTTATATTTATTGGTTGTTGTATGTTTATGTTGGGGGCGTTTGGGTGGATCTGGATGCCGTGTATGTGTGGGCGTGTGCCTTGGCGGCGGAGGATGAGGTGAGCCACGGGCTTGAGGGGTATTATGTGACGGGCGCATTCACGGCGGTGTTGATGCGGGTTCTTCTGGGTGCTAGGGGGTTGGTATTCGTCGTCGGCGGGCGCGGTGTCGGTAAGAGCAAGCTGCTCCGGGTGCTCCGCGGGCGGCTGTTGAGCTACGGGTTTGAGGGGAGGTACCTTATCTGGGGCGGCGACGCGGCGGGGCTCGAGGGGTGCGACGTCCTCCTCGTGGATCTCCCAGGGTACGGCGTGAGGGGGAGGAGGAGGCTCGAGGAGGACATCGAGGCCGTTGAGCGGCTCTGGGCGGGGCTGACGCGCGCCAGATGCTGCGTCGTGGCGGCTCCGGCGGAGCTCATGGATCGGGGCCTAGCCGGCATGGGGACCGTCTACGAGCTGGGCAGGCTCACGGCGGGGGAGCTCGTGGGGGCTTACCGGAGGATCTGGGGGTCCCACGAGCCCTTCGGGGAGGCTTTATTGACTCGCATCGCGGCGGAGAGCCGAGGGGTATTCCGACGGTTCAAACGGTTCATAGCGTACGTGATCGAGGAGCAGTGGAGGAGGGGAGGAGGCTTCACCGTTGGGCTCGTCGCGTCGGCGCTAACGGGTGAGAGGCTCAGGGAGGAGTTGGCGGATGAGGTTAGTGCCTTCCTCGATAGTAGGGAGGTTGAGGAGGCGGCGAGGATCCTCGAAGCCCTCCGTGTCGACTCAGGAATAAACCAGGGGGAACTGGCGGGGAGACTCAGGTTGACGGAGAGCAGGATGAGCAGGCTCCTCGGGAAGCTTGAGGAACATGGATATGTGTGCAGAAGGAGGGGGAGGCGGAAGGAGCTACGGGTCTCGTTGCCGCAACCCTTTATTTCATGAAGCTTAGCGAGCGCTATTTTTCTCGATTTTTCCCAAAATATCAGGGATTACTCAAAATGATTGGAAGCCTCCGTGTCATCATGACCACGAAGGAGGGCGCCGAAGGTTTTTCAGTGCATTTATCTCGTCGCCTCTGTCGATGAATTGTAGATCCATGATTATTATAATCTGGATTATAATAATAGATTCTTGCTTTCGTAGGTTAGTTAAGTGGGGAACATCTGTAACCTTCGGCACTTTTCAAGGAGGTGAGTGGTGATTACGGCACAGAAGGAGCTGTTTAGGGATCATTACGCCTTCGTTAAGGGGGAGGTCGTGGAGCTGCGTAGGCGGACACTCGCCGAGTTAAATCCTTCCTCGCCTAGCAGCTCCGTTCTCACCCTGTCGAAGATCCTGCCGGCGAGGGCCCTCCTGAAGCCGTCCTCGTCTGGGGCGACGCGGCTCGGCCCGTACAGCCGTTTCCCGCTTTGAGCTGCCCGTTTCTCTTGGCGAGCATCCCCTGCTTGATGAGCCTATTCACACTGTTTGCTATCCTGTACTCGGGGTACTCCAGATATCCCCTTATCTGGCTCAGCGTTGTCGCCCTCCCGTCTTTTACGAGCTCGTAGATGCTGTGGTCGATGGCGTGGTTCCTCAGCTTTTGGAGAATCGGGGCCTTGATCCCCGTCCTGCCCTCGAGGACCTCGACGCAGTCTAGGAGCTCCATGCAGTAGTGCCTCTTGGTCTCCTTCTCCTGGTTGTAGAGCTCCTCCAGCACCACGGCCCAGTCGAATCCCCCGGTCTTCGCCAGCTGGGCCGTGTCGTAGAGGTCTCCCTCGCGCTCGGTTATCGACTTGAGGAGGAACAGGTCCTCGTTGCTGACGATGTGGAGCCTCAGCGGCCCGGTCTTCTGGAGTGAGGCTCGCCTCCTCATGGCGTCGGTGAGCGTGAACGCGTTGTCGATCCTCTTGACGAAGATGTCCATCCTCGGGGAGGCTTCCCTGACGAGGATCGCCGATGGGTTCAGCCTCCTGTCGGCCTCGTTCACCTCCACCTCGGCCAAGTCGCGGTAGCCGAGGGAGAGAAGAGCTTCTCTGAGGGTCGTGTACGCCTTCAGATCCTCGACGATGATGTCCACGTCCTTCGTGGCCCTCTTCAGGCCACGTATCCTCATGGCCTCCCCTCCGATGATGTAGATGTCCACGCTCGTGTCGAGCCTGCTCGAAAGCTCCTCCGTGAAGCGGGGGTTGGCGGCTGGGGGGAGCAGATCTTCGCTTGTCATCCCGTATAGTTCCGCCTTCTGGGCGAACTCGTCCCAGGGGAGGAAACGCTCCGGCTTCGAGGTGGTGAGGCCCTGTACGTAGTTTTCGAGGTCGATGGCGGCGTCGTCGACGCCGTAGCCTCTTGCCATGGTTCTCAGCTTGCCGAGGTCTATCCTGTCCCTGTTCTTGGCGTAGAAGACGGCGCAGTCTGTGGCCTCAACTGGGCTGGTGGAGAAGACCAGGGCGTGTGTTAGGACCTCCTCCGCGCCGAGTCTGCGCTCTGGTTGGATGTAGTAGTCGTAGACGGGCTTGAGTTGGACACCGTATTGACCGAAGGCACTGAACGCCGTCCTCCTGCCCGTGGCTTTTTTTCCGGCGGGGACCCTCTTCAGGATGACGCTGGCTGAGGCGTAGACGACCTCGGCGTACGGCTCCACGAGGCGTCTCCGCTTTTCGCTCCTCCACAGCCTGAGGAAGAGCCTTAGATCCTCGTCGTCGGTCAGCCTGTACGCTCCATCCGTTTTAGCTACGGCGCCGGACTCCATCATCCTTTGGAGGGTCCTCAGCAAGGTTCGGTACGAGAGACCGGTCTGTTTTCGTAGCTCTTCGATGTCTCCCGAGTCAAGAAGCGCCTGAGCCACGTCTTCTCCGGAGTCTCTCAGCAGCTTGGTTGCGTCGTATCTCTTTGCCACGACTCTGAACATGGCGGCGTGCGCGGTTGCTGCGATCTCAACTCGACCGTTTCTTCTTACCAGGTAACCGTCTCTCTCTAACTCTTTAGCGATCTGGCTGGTTCTGACGTAGGTGGAGCCGATGTTCTCCGCTAATTCAGCCAGGTTCTTGTCGCCCTGGAGGAGGGCGAGCAGAGCCGCGATCTTCTTCGACAGCATATTAATTGTCATAGGATTTTATTCATTTATAAGCATTTATAATCTCACGTCAATATATTAGCCCATCTGTTTTGGTGACAGGGTATAGTGTTAGGGTTCACCGCTAGGGCCCGCGCAGATTGATAATGGTTCGGTGTCGTGTTCTCGCTTCGCAGTCGCGGCCTTTGGGTTAGTTATTATTGAAGTCGTGTCGCGGGCGTGTCTGCGACTTCGCGGGTTATGCCTGTCTATTTGGCTGTATCTAGTCTTTTTTCGGTTCTATCCCGCCGATGGCGTCGCCCAGCAGTTCCATCCTCACTCTGTCGAAGATCCTGCCGGCGAGGACCCTCCTGAAGACCTCCTCGTCTGGGGTGACGCGGCTCGGCCTGTACAGCCTTTTCCGGCCCCCCTTTGAGGTGACCTCCCTGTGCTCGAGGAATCCCTCCTCGGCCATCTTTTTGAGGAAGT
>CAZYUK010000071.1:0-7272 GCA_964650675.1 uncultured Candidatus Bathyarchaeia archaeon | reverse complement strand
GGCTTCAACGCCACCTTGAAGAAGCTCGCGGAGGCCCGTGAGAAGGGCGACTACTCTGCGGTGAAGGCGCTCGACAGGGATCTGGCTTTCCACGGGGCCGGCGCCGTCCTGCATTCGCTGTACTGGGAGGGGCTCTGCCCCAAGGCTGAGAGCAAGGAACCGACCGGTGGGAGGTTCCTCGACAGGGTGAAGGTGGACTTCGGCGGCCTCGACAAGCTGAAGGCTGAGATGGGCGCCGCCGCGAAGGCCGTCGAGGGGTCTGGCTGGGCGGTCCTCGCCTGGGATGCGGTCGGTAAGCAGCTTCTCGTGACGCAGGTCGAGAACCACCAGAAGCTCGTTGTGCCCGGCTACGTGCCTTTGTTCGTCATAGATGTCTGGGAGCACGCCTACTACCTGAGGTACCAGAATAGGCGGGCCGAGTACGTCGACGGAATCTGGAACATCGTCAACTGGGCGACCGTGGAGAAGAAGTTCGGTGCACTGAAGTAGGCGTCTAGAACCCCTCTTTTTTCTTTATTCCTGTCAGAATGAGATGTTCTCCTGCTCGGGCACGGTGAAGGGCGGGCGTTTCCCCTCAAGCAGGGTCTTGACGCTCTCCGCGCACCGCTCAGCCATCCGTCTCCTCGTCTCCCAGGTAGCAGAGGCGATGTGGGGGGTGACGACGACGTTGTCTAGCTTGAGCAGCGGGTGGTCGAGTGGTATTGGCTCGGCCTCGAAGACGTCGAGGGCGGCGCCCGCTATCCTCTTCTCCGCCAGCGCCTCAGCCATGACGTCCTGGTCTATGACCGGCCCCCGCGAGGTGTTTATGATGATGGCCGTCTTCTTCATCATCGCCAACTCCCTCCTGCCTATGATGTGCCTGGTCGATGGAAGTAGTGGCACGTGGATCGACAGGATGTCTGAGGTCCTCAGCAGTTCCTCGAAGCTGACCGGCTTCACGCCGTAGAGCCTCTCCTGCTCTGGCTTCGGCACGATGTCGCGGTAGATCAGCTTCAAGTCGAAGCCCTGAGCCCGCTTGGCGGCCTCCGTCCCTATCCTGCCTAGGCCGAGGAATCCGAGGGTCTTCCCCTTGACGTCCCAGCCGAATGGGAATCCCCCGGATTTTCTGCCCCACTCCTCGCGTGTGAATCTGTCGGCCTCGGGTATCCTCCTCATGAAGCCCAGGATGAGTGCCCACGTCAGGTCGGCGACCGCGGCTGACAGGACGTCAGGCGTGTAGGTGACGTGGACATTCCTCTTGGTGCAGGCGTCGACGTCTACGGTGTCGTAGCCTACGCCGAACCTCGCGACGATCCTCAGCTTTGGCGCCTTGGCGAGGTAGGCCTCGTTCACCTTCTCCATGCTCACTATCACGGCCGTGGCGTCCCTGAGCTGCCCAGTGTAGTCGCCCTGGACGTAGGCGACGTCGGCCAACGGGCTGAGGGACTCGGCGAGGTCCTCGGGGAAGTTGATCTTCCCCGCGCTTACGAGCACCTTGGGCTTCAACCTGATCGCTAATTGATCGCCGGGGCGTCGGTTAAAACTGTCGAATGGGAAAAATGGTGGTTACTTCTTCCTGTAGACGCGGAACTTGACGTCGTTCCAGCGGTCTGGGCACTCGTAATTGAACTCCTTCGGGTCTATCCAGGGTATCTTGCCGCCGAAGCAGACGTTCATCAGGGTCGGGAAGAGGTCGTGGTAGCAGTAGCCGCATATGCCGCCTGTGAGGTGGGTGTTTATCTCGAACTTGTCGCCGACCCTGTGGCCGGCGCTGCAGCTCCTGGCAACTGACGTGACCTCGGCCACGTAGATCGGTTCCTCCTCGCTCATCCTGTCACCGCCTATCCCTGAGGCGCGTGGGTTTAAAAGGGTTGGAGACGGCGGGGTAGGGTTTTAGGCTTGGGCGCCGAGTATTATCCATGACCCTTAGGGATGCGGTTCTCAGCGGAATTGGCGAGTTGGATGGTGCCTATGCCTTCTCCGTCAAGCATCTGGGCACAGGCGAAGCCTTCTTCGTCAACGGCGACGAGGTTCTGCCGACAGCGAGCGTCTTCAAGGTCCCCCTCGTCGTCGAGCTCTACAGGCAGGTGGAGAGGGGGGAGGTCAGCCTCGACCAGCGGTACATCCTGAGGGATGCGGATAAGGTGCCTGGCTCGGGCGTCCTGCGCGAGCTCTCAGAGGGGCTTGAGGTCACGCTATCCGACCTGATGACTCTGATGATGATGGTGAGTGACAACACGGCCACGGACATCATCCTCGGCATCGTCGGCGCTGAGAGGGTGAACTCGGCCATGCGTGTCCTCGGTCTCGAGAAGACGACGATCTCGGCGAGCTGCAGGGACATCATATTCGACGGCGTCGGTGGTTCTGACCTCCCCGACGAGGAGAGGACGCTGGCGAGGTACGAGGCCCTCGCCGCCGAGGCGAGGCGAAGGGGCGGCTTCTCTGGCAAGACCCGGAACAATGTATCGACTACAGACGAGATGACAGTGTTGCTGAGCCTCATCGTAGGGGGCAAGGCGGCTGGCAGGGATAGCTGCGAGGCGATCCTCGGGCTCATGGCGAAGTGCCAGACCGGCGAAGCTAGGATCGCGAAGTACCTCCCGCGCGACTCTGTGAGGGTATGCCACAAAGAGGGCACCCGGCTGAGGCTCAGGAACGACGTCGGCGTCGTTACCCTGCTCGGATTGGGTGAGAGGTGGGTGCTCAGCTGCTTCACGAACGAGGTGGGCGATGTCAACGCGGCGGAAGAGGCGATCGCGAAGGTCTCTAGGAACGTCTACGACTACTTCACGGCCAGAGCCTAGCCGGGTTGGATGTACTCCGACTCACCGAATAACTGTTTTTCCGTCCATTCGGAGGTACCCCCCTACTTTTTTTCACATCATGCTGCTGCGTATGCTACCATGTCTGCTACCCGTGATACAGCCAATTAATCTAATAATGAAAATATTCGCCAATAGACGATACCCCCTACATTTTTTAGCACCCCCTCAATGCCCGTGGATCCACATATTGCAGCGCATCTCTCCCAGCCTAGCCTCATGAAAATAGGCATCTGGGGCGCGTTGCAAGTCTATTTTAGGAGGTTTTTCCATCCTAAAATTGATACCCCCTACATTTTTTCACAGGGTAGATGGTTTTGTCCTCACCGTGCCCTGCGGCATGCTGCCGCGGGTAGCTGTTTCATGATCTGCGGATGACGATGGATATATCTGGGGTGGGAGCCTCTCTGAGTCTGATGGTACTTGAGCCAGGTCGAGGGGCGTAACCCCGTCTACGAGACGCTTAGGCGAGGCGGGGTCAGGAGGCTGCTCGTCGCCTCCGGCTGCGAGGGCGAGAGGAGGGTGAGGGAGATAATCGACCTCGCCCGCAGGAAGAGTGTGGGCGTCGAGATCGTGGACCGGAGCAGGCTCGACTCGATGTCTGAGACCAGGAGGCATCAGGGTGTGATAGCGCTGGCCGAAGCACCAGGCTACGCGTCCCTGAGGGGCATCCTGGACAAGGCTGATGGCGAAGTCTGCGTGGTCATCCTCGACGGCGTCCAGGACCCTCAGAACCTCGGCTCCATCCTGAGGACGGCTGACGCTGCGGGCGTCGACGCCGTCGTGGTTCCCAAGAGGGAGAGCGTTGGGCTGACCGCCACCGTCCTCAGGGTGAGCATGGGAGGAGCGGTCGGCGTACCGGTCGCCAGGGAGAGCCTCTACGCCGCCGTGAAGATGTTAAGGGATGAGGGTGTGAGGATCGTGGGCGTCGACGCCTCCGGCTCCGTCGACTACTGGGAGGAGGACCTGACGGGCTCCGTCGCCCTCGTCCTAGGCGGGGAGGGGCAGGGGATAAGCCCGACGCTCCTCGGCAAGTGCGACTCAGTCGTCAGGATACCCATGCACGGGTCGGTTCCGAGCCTGAACGTTGGTGTCGCCGCCGCCCTGGTCCTCTACGAGAGGTTAAGGCAGATCAGTGCGGCGTGAAGTGTTACTTTTCCTTCTCGAAGGTGCCCCATTGAAGTAGGGTCTCCCTCGGCTTCGGCTTCGATCTTTCCCAGTAATAATTGAACAGGTCATAGCACCATCCATGAAACCTCGGATCCTTCGAGAAGAAGCCATAGTAGTCCATCTTCCCCTTGGCGTTTGGGAAGGCCAGCGCCGCCACCTCCTTCTCGGACATGGCTATGTAGACGTCGGGACCCGGGGTGGATCCAACCTGGAATTGGTTGCTCATCCTCGCCTTGGTCAATATGGGTCCATATTTGAAATTTGGCGGAACCACTATGTCTTCGGGGGAAAGAAGCCTGTACTCGACGCCGCGTTGAAGGGCCTCATCTATTGCCGGGAACCACGACGTGAGGTACCTGTCGGTGATCCTGTAAACATACTCCTCGGACTCCTTTATCATTCTCTCGACATGGTCGAAGACCAGTATTGTGTCCTCGAGGTAGTCTGATTCTGTGAGTTCGCCGAGCCGGCTGATGAACTGCTCAGGCAATCTATCGACAGCGTGGTCGCTGAAGTAGTGCCTGTTCCTCGAAACGAACTTCAAACCAGAGAACTGCCTGAGGACCAGCCTCCCGTAGGAGGTAATATGGTTGAGTCCATCTGGCTCCCGCCTGATGATCCCGGACTCCGTCAGCCTTGAGACATGCCTGCTGATCTCCTGCGTGCCTATGCCGACTCCTTTTGAGAGCGTGGTCAGGTTCATAGGCTCCTCTGCGAGGAGGCTCATGATCTGAAGTCTGTCCTCGTTTGACGCCTCGAACAGTAGCTCGCAGAATGTATCAAGCTCCGAGGGCATGACAGATCATTAGGAGTAATAAACGCTCCTTGCAGTTCTTGAATCTTCCTTCAATAACTATATATCTCGGATTTCAGCCTTGACAGGGACGTGAAGATCTGGGTGTCTAGCCTGATTTTCTTTGCTATGTATGTTTGGATGGGTCAACGGTGAGATAGAAGATGAGGAAAAACGATGTTATCAACGGTTTTTCTATCGAGCTGAAGTCGAAGAATTACATGAAAAATCTTACCATCATGAACTCTTCGGTTGAAAAGGTTCTCTTCGAGGGTGACCTCGGCGATTTTGAGGATGTTCACCTCATAGAGGGGGTCGTCCTCGTCGTAGAGGGTACGTATGGGACACTGAGGGTTGAGCTACCGGAAGACAAAATAAGGAACATGATCTCAGTTGGGAGAAAGGATGAAGAAAATAAAGCTGCGAGCATCGAAGAAGGCGCATAAAGGGGGATAATTGATACGGAGACTCCGCCGCTCGTTGAGCGCTTTAAATCAGTGACGGTAGACCGTCTGGGCTTCATCGACTTCGCGCGTGGCCTGGTGATGATGCTGATGGCCTGGGACCACGTCTCAGGCTTCTGGAATCAGGTCCACGGGGGCCTGGAGGGCATCTACGCCTACAGGAACCCGTCCCTCGACTTCCCCCTCTTCATGTCCAGGTTCATCACCCACTTCTGTGCCCCGACCTTCATCTTCCTCACGGGGGTCTCCCTCGCCCTCTCGGTGAAGAAGAGGCTTAGCCGAGGCGACTCGCAGAGGGACATCTCGCTGCACATCGTCAAGAGGGGCCTCGTCCTCCTCGCCTTCGCAGTTCTATTGGAGGCGCCGGCCTTCGATCTCCCATACCTCTACTTCGGCGTCATCTCATGCATAGGCGCATGCCTCATAATCTTCAGCGTCTACCGCCGGCTCCCGGTGATGGCGATACTCGCCGTCTCGCTCATCATCATCCTCAACCACCAGTGGCTGGATCTGAGCTTCATATCCATGGACGCCGCATGGGGCCACTACCTAAGGAGGATCATACACGAGCCCGGCTTCACCTGGATCCCCTACTTCTCTCTACCCCATAATCCCGTGGCTGGGGGTGATGGGCCTAGGCTGGGTCTTCGGGACCCACCTACACGGCATCGACAGGGATAAGGTCTCTAGGCTGAAGCTGCCCCTCGCCGCGACAGGGGTCGCCTCAATCGCCCTATTCTTCGTGGTCAGGTACTTCAACGGCTACGGGAACCTCGTGAGGCGCTGGAGCGACGACATCCTGGACTGGCTGTACCTCTCCAAGTACCCTCCAGACATAGCCTTCCTCCTCTGGACGCTGGGCGGGATGTGCCTCTTCCTGGCGCTCGGCCTCGTGATAGAGGACAGGGGCTGGTCGGGGAGGGGCCTGGCTGGGGCGGTCCAAACCTTCGGGAGGGTCCCACTCTTCTTCTACCTGACCCATCTCTGGCTCTACAGGCTGAGGCTTCCCGGCGTGCCGGCGCCTTTCCACCTCGACCTCCCCCAGACATTCGTCCTCTGGGCCGCGGGGCTGGTCGTCCTCTGGCTGCTATGCTCCAGGTACGAGGTGTTCAAGAGGAGGCACCCCAGGTTCCTCCAGTACATATGAGGTGAAGGATGAATGGAACAGGAAACAGGATACGTCAGAAACAGCGCCTTCAGCACGAGATCGCTGGTCACGGTGTTCGCCCTGGTTGGGGTGGTTACCCTGGGCAACCTCTGGCTGCACAGCGGAGGGCCGCCTGTGGGGTACGCTAGGTATACCGGTTTCGGCTTCTCTATCGATTATAGTCGGCGCATGGCGATGTGGGAGTCTGACCTGGTCGGCTCGGGCCCGCCCAACGATTCGGGAGGCGTGGTGCAGTGGGCGAGGCAGGACACCGAGCTCGAGCAGTTCGGCGTGTTCTGGATAAAGCCCGAGGGGATCGCAAGCAGCTTTGAGAAGACGCCGGCCGGGGCTATCGAACAGATCATCGGGTTCTCTGAGATGCTCGGTACAAACATAGGCGAGAGGGGCGAGATGAGGACGATGACCAAGGACAGCCACGAGGTGTTCTACCAGACCTTCACGGTCGAGGAGCCTGGGGTCGTCATACCCGGCATGATGGGCGCCTGGTACTGCGAGGCGTCCGGGACATATATCATACTGTACGCCGTACACGTGCCGGATATCAACTACCCTGAGATCCTCTCACAGGAGGTCGAGACCATATGGCTGGGGTACCTCGCCGCTCTAGCCTGCCCCTGATCAACATCCGGGGATTGATCTTGAATCGCTGAGGACCTGCAGAAGCTTTTTAGGCTAACCCTCCCCGCCGATCCTAGGGATGTCCAAGGAGAAGCGCCCGAGCTGCATAGGCATGCTCGGCGAGGACGAGGAGTGCGACTCATGCGCCTGGCGGCAGGAGTGCGAGAGGATGACAGGCAGCATAGAGGCGGACGCGCTGAGGGGCGGCACCCACGTCAGGCTCACCGGCAAGTACAAGGAGAAGAAGTACAAGCC
>CAZYUK010000070.1:0-7304 GCA_964650675.1 uncultured Candidatus Bathyarchaeia archaeon | reverse complement strand
CCTGAAGGCCGTCGAGGACCACCAAGGGGCAGCCAGGAAGGGAGAACAGGCAGTCCTGTGAGCCCTGCGATAACCCCTTATTTCCTCTCCCCCTAATCTCATCGAATGAGCCTCATCGCCGGCCTCATCAGCAGGAGAGACGAGGACGTCACCCCCGAGCTACTGAGGATGCTGCGTGGGTCTCGCGGAGTCGATGGCGATGCATACGGTATAGCGACGCCGAAAGGGGTGGAGTTCTTCAACGATCTCCCTGAATTCGTCTCAAACCCGAGTCCGATAGCCCTGGGGCACAAGCTCAACAAGGTGCTGCCCACAGACCAACCACAACCCATCCAACAGAAGGGTATGTCACTGGCAATAAACGGCAGGATCTGGGGATCAGAGGATCCGACGGAGGCCGCATTCGCCGAAATCGTCGAGGAAGACGTCAAGAAAGGCCTACGGATCCTGATCGAAGACCACGCCGCCTCGTTTGCGGCTGCCGTGATGAAAGATGACAGCATAATAGCAGGGAGGGATTGGGTTGGAGTCGCGCCGTTGTACTGCGGCGAGTCTGACCGTCTCCTAGGAATAGCGTCGAACAGGAAGATGCTATGGAGGCTCGGCCTGCAGCCGATCCGCGTTGAGCCAGGCCACATGGTCGAGTTGAGTTCCAGGGGCTTCAACGTGAATAGGGTAAGGGGGATTGAGGAGCCTGGTTCACTTCATATTAGCCTCGACGAGGCGGTTGAGATGCTGGATAGGCGCCTTTCAGAGTCGGTTGAGAGGATGAGCAGGGGGCCGCTCAACCCTTTCATCGGCTTCTCGGGTGGCATAGACAGCGTTCTCCTAGCCTACTATCTCAAGGAGTGGGGGGCAAGGCCGAGCCTTGTCTGTGTCGGGGTCGAGGGGTCGGCGGATTTCGAGGCTGCGGATGAGGCGGCTGAAAGCCTCGGCTTACCCGTCTCAATCGAGGCTCACGAGGCCGATGAGGTCGGGGAGGAGCTAGACGAGGCGCTCCTAAGTGTGGAGGAGGCGGACCCTATGAAGGTAGGCGTCGCCCTCCCGCTCCGATGGGTCGCCAAGAAGGCATCTAGCTCAGGCTCGAGGGTGGTGTTCTCGGGCACAGGAAGCGACGAGCTCTTCGGCGGCTACGCCAGATACGTCGAGGAGTACGCCTCGACGGGGGGGAGGGTGAGTGAGACCATGCTACGGGACATGACGTCGGCCTCCGAGGTGAACTACGAGAGGGACTTCAAGGTGTGCGCCGACCTCGGCGTCGAGCTGAGGCTACCATACACGGACGGGGACCTCATCAGCCTTGGGCTCTCCATGCCAACGAGCCTTAAGATCCCAAAGAAGACCGATCAGCCGAGGAAGATCGTCCTGAGGGCCCTCGCGGAGAGACTCGGGCTGCCAAATGAGGTCGCGAACAGGCCGAAGAAGGCCATCCAGTACTCAACGGGGGTGTCTAGGGCCCTGAAGGGGCTCTCCAAGGCGGAAGGCCTAAGCGTCCCACGTTATTTGAAGATGAGGTTTGATAACCTGAGGAACTCATTGTAGGCCAGAAACCATGAGCGAGTCGAAGAGGGTAAAACGCATAATCGAGTCACTAGAGGCCTACTACGGGATCGAGGCGACCCAGGAAAACGCTGGAAGCCCCTTCAGGATGCTCATCGGGTGCATCCTCTCCCAGAGGACGAGGGACGCCAACTCGGAGAAGGCCACGGGAGCCCTCTTCCAGGTCGCTAGCGACCCGGGGTCCATCCTCAGTTTAGGTGGCGAGAGGCTAAGGCGACTCATAAGGTGCTCAGGGTACTATAATCAGAAGGCGGACTACATCATCCGCATATGCTCTGACCTCCTGGCGAGGTTCGGCGGAGAGGTCCCAGATGACAGGGAGAAGCTCCTGAGCCTGCCCGGCGTCGGGCCGAAGACGGCCGACGTGGTTCTCAGCTACGCCTTCCTCAAACCGACGATAGCCGTAGACGTTCATGTGAGGAGGACGGCGATAAGGCTAGGATTAGCAGAGAAATCCTCGGGGGTGGAATTGGTCAAAAGGGACCTTGAGGGGAAAATTGGTAGGAGAGATAGGAGATTCATGGACGGCGCCCTCGTCCGGCTTGGCAAGGACTTCTGCAGAGCAAGGAACCCCCGATGCGATGAATGCCCCGTCGGGAGCCTCTGCCCCTCGAAAAGCGGAGCAGATCCCTAATCTTAACGAAAAAGGTCTATCGTAGACCCACTTGCCCCTTCGCCAGCTTGTCGCAGAACTCTGCGAGGTGCTCGAACTCGTAGGCGATGACCTCCTCGACCTGCGGTCTGAGGGACCCGACGCTGACCCCCTTCTCAGGTATTATCTGTGCTGAGACGACGCTCGGCTCGTTGATCGGGCGCCCTATCTGGCTAAGCAGCCACACGTAGGTCTCCTTGACGCCGCTCACCTGCTCCACGATCCTGTTCGCAATCTGGTAGCTGAGCATGTTGTATATCTTGCCAACGTGGCTGACGGGGTTCTTGCCCGCGGCGGCCTCGGACGACATGGGACGCAGGAGGGCGATGACGCCGGCGACGTTGTTCCCTCTTCCAACCTGGCCCGAGTCCCCGGCCTCGGCGGAGGTGCCAAGGACGGTGAGGTAGCAGCCGTCCAGGCCTCGGCCCTTCTTGTCCAGGGCGTTTAGGCTGAGGCTCACCTTCTCGAACTTCGAGTGTTCCCTGATGTAGGCCTGTATGGCGTCGGTTATCTCCGCCCTCTTCTTGAAGTAGTCGTCCTCGCCATCGACGAACCTGTCCACGAAGGCCATGGCGACGGTGAGGTCCAGCTCTCCGTTCTTCCTGAGGCCCATCAGCTTCACGTCCTCCCCGGACTCCGGGTAGCTCCTCTTGAACTCCTTCGAGTTCAGGTGTCCCTCCAGATCCAGGATCAGCCTCTCCATCGGGGTATACGGGGCGAAGCCGACCGCGGCCGACGTGTCGTTGGCTCCCAGGAACTTTCCCCTACGCTCGAATATGTCTTGGAGCGCCTGGGATCCGGGCCTGATCTGGCTCTGGTAGGTGACGTGGATGTCCGGGTCGACGAAGCGGAGGTTCTTCCTCATCCACTCCTTCGTGCTCCTGATGGCTATCTCGTTGACAGGTATAGCCTCTCCTTTCGCCTCGAAGGTCGCCCTATCGCCGTATATGATCAGGATCGGCTCGATCACCTCGCCGCCGCCGAAGTTCACCCGCGTCGCCCCGGCGGCGAGCAGACCCTTGTCGAGGTTGTGGTGGAGTATGGTGCCGAAGCGCCTCAGGTACTCCTTCGAGAGGTCCACGGATACCTGGTTCATGATGGCGTCGCACATCGTGTCTGGGTGGCCGAGGCCCTTCCTCTCGCATATCTCGAGGGGCCTCTCCTCAAGCGGGACCTGGCTGAGCTCGGCCACGAATACGTTCTTCAAAATGTTCTACCTGCCCTTCCCTTAGGTTGCCAAATAATTCCCGATCCGACTTAAAACAGTTCTCCTTATTCTCCTAAGGTTAAAGGAAAGATATATCAATGAATATCCTTGAAGGAATTTCCTCACGAAGAAAAGAATAGGTGGGCAAGTCATATTAATCTCCCTGAAACGTCTCATGTTTCATTAATACCTGTAGCTGAAGGAAGAAAAGGCTAAAAACAGATGCCTCAGTTACATACCAGAGAGGATGCAGGGTTGAACGACAAGAGCCTTGGTTACACGATCATGATCGTGACTCTTGCTATCATGGTCGGCTACTTCGCGTGGGCCTTCGGCCCGTACCTCGGGTGGGTGCCCGCCTGGCTGGGGGAGTGGGCATTCAAGCTCCCCATAGTGCTCGCGGTATACCTCATGCTGGTCATCGTCCTCTGGATAGGCTACACGATGGCGACGACGCCTCCCCCGATACCGCTCGAGAGCCCCCTCGAGCTCGAAAGGGAGCTCGAGGAGGACAAGGAGGGGGAAGAGAAGGAGAAGCCTGAGGACTAGCCTCTCCGGATGACCCTGTTTTTATCCTAGAGATCAGCCCACAGCGACGTCCAGGCACACCTTCCAGACCCTGGGGCTGTACTGTGAGACCTTCACCTCGTCCAGGATATGAGTAGTTCTTCCCTGGCTTGCAGCTGCGCCTGCGACCAGCCCCTCCGCCTCGGCGAATGGTGAGCTTTCCGGAGCCCAGTGGTAGAAGTGGAGGATTCCTCCCCTACCAAGGGAGGCTACGGCGACATCGAGGAACTGGTAAGCCCCCTTCGGCAGGGGCATCAGCACCCTGTCGAACATTTCGCCGAGCCTCGGGCAGACCTCCCTGACGTCGCCGAGGATCGCCCTGACCCTCCCCTCGACCCTGTTGAGGCTGATGTTCTCGACGCAGAGGTTGTGGGCGTATGGGTTCAGCTCCACGGCCGTTATGGTCGCCCCGGGGCTGCGCTTGGCGATACGGATCGGGAGGGGCCCCACTCCGCTGAACATCACGAGGACGTTCTCCCCGTCCCTCACCTGCCCCGAGACGCGGTCCCTCTCGGTCGACTCCCTGGGTGAGAAGTATGCCTTCACGGGGTCCACCTTGAAGACGCACCCGGACTCCCTGTGCAGCACGACCGTGTCAGGGTCGCCGTAGATGATCCTCATCTCTCTGGTCCTGAACTCGCCTGTCCTCTCGGAGCCCTTCGAGAGGACGCTGACGACGTTCCTGTGGACCCTCATGATCGCCTTGGCGAGTTCCACCTCGAAGCCGGAAAGCCCCTCAGGGACCTCGACTATGGCTACGGACCTGCCCTTGGAGCCTATCACGTCGAAGGATCTCGGGACGAGCCCGATGAGGGCGTCTGGGATGACGCCTGTCAGCTCGCTCCTCACGTCGTGCCTCATGTGGGGTAAGATTGGGCTCATCCGGTATATTTGGATGCGTGCGTGGGCTAGAAGATGGTTCGGTCTCCTATCTTCTTGGCGAGCTTGCCCCTGGCCCTTATCTCGAGCACCTTGAAGTCCTCGGGGTTCGAGTCGTCCTGAGTTTTCCTCTTGATTGTGAGGCCGCACACGCCGCCGTCGAGAAGTTGCCGCTTGATGCAGACGGCGTATATGCACCTCGTTGGGTCGCACTCCTCCTCGCCCCACGTGCACCACGTCGACTTGCCCCTGAATGACATCGCCCTCTTAGTGCAGCTGAGGTCACGGCACCGGGAAAAACAGTTTTTAGCTCCCGACAAGATGCCAAACACCTATCTTCTGGAACGAAGTAACCTGAATCTTAAAGCCATTGAGGGCGGTGAAATTTAAACCTTTTTCAGACGAACGTGAAATAACGCGATTTAGGAGTCGACCGTGATAGCCCCTTTCCGCCGAAGCCATGCCAGGAACGAGCGGACTTGATTCTAGTTTGTCAGGCGTAGCTTCTAGCCGATGCAGCGTTACATGAAAAAAGGGGGGTTTAACCTCGCATTTGGGGCGACAGCTGCGTCGCCTTCCAGGGCCTCCTAAGGATGAGTGCCGCCGCCAAGACCATCGCCGCCATCAGCGTCATCAGCACCGCCCTCATCGCCGTCAGGTCAGGCTCGAGCACCTCGCCGCCGACGGGCGCCGTTATCAGCACCCCCGCGTAGGCGGAGCCGCCGAGGAGGCTGCCGTCCTTCGCCAGCGCGTCGACGACCTCGGCCGTGTCTATCGTCGGATCTGGGTAGGCGCCGGCCAGGGCCTTGAAGGTGACCTCAACCTGAACAGAGCCGCCTGGCGCCAGTTCGCCGGCTCCCGTCAGGTCGTTCCAGCCGAGTGTGCCCGTCACCTCATCGACGGAGTCTGGCGCCGTTGTCGCGGACTGGTAGTCGAGCTTCGCCGGGTCGTATGTGTCGCTGAGCGGAACGGTCACCAGTGGCACCTCGCCTGTGTTCGTGATCTTGACGTTGAACTTCACCGTGCCGTCGACGGCGACGACGCCGCCGGGCGGCTGGGTCAGAGTCTTCTCGA
This sequence comes from uncultured Candidatus Bathyarchaeia archaeon, assembly GCA_964650675.1. Taxonomy (GTDB): domain Archaea; phylum Thermoproteota; class Bathyarchaeia; order TCS64; family TCS64; genus UBA8941. Next base: position 1,365 of record CAZYUK010000070.1, on the reverse strand, counting down.
CCTTGATGCCGGGGACGAGGAGCCTGACGCTCCAGTCATCCTCGTTGTTAGACGGATCGGTGTCCAAGCTCGTCGTCGTGACGTTTGCCTTGTTCACGAGGGGGCTGACATCGGTCGTCTTGACGATGTAGGTGCACTGGAACATCCACTCCTCGCCCGGGTCGAGCATCGTGTTGTGGTCGACGTCGCCGGAGACGTAGGAGGCTGCCCCGCATATGTCGTCGAGCACCTGAACGTCCTTGGCCCCTGTGAGGCCGAGGTTCGTTACGTTATATGTGTATGTTATCTGCTCGCCGTGTATCGCCGTCGCCGGCCCCGTCTTGACTATGGCGAGGTCGACGGGCAGGATCGCCTCGAAGTCGTGTGTGTGGAGGCTCGCTGGTGGCAGGGTGAAGACCGCCGAGGAGACTAGGGGGTCAGCCGGCGGCTGTGATGGGTCGTCGTCTGAGTACGGTACCAGGTAGCCCATGTCGGGGTCTAGGCTATCGTACTTGACGTAGTAGTCGCCTGGGGCGAGGTCGATGAACTTGTAGAAGCCGTTCCCGTCTGTCTGCGTCGTCTTGAGGAGCGCGTCGCTGGTTCCGTTGTAGAGCCAGACCGTCACGCCGGGCACCGGAACCGGGATCGCCTCGGTGACATCCATCAGGGTCCCGGAGACGATCGAGGCGGCGGATACCGTGACGAAGGCCATCGCCTCGGGGGACAGGACGTTGCCGAACGGGTCCTTGCCCTCGGCGACGACCAGGTCCAGATAGTTGACGCCGGGCGTCGACGACGCGGTGGCGTTGAAGACGACGGTCAGGGTCTGGTGCGCGCTAAGCGTCTCCTCTAGGCTCCAGGTGAGTATCGGGCCCGACACACTCGGATCTTCATGCGTCTGCGAGGCGTCTGGGTGCGTTATCGTCGTTGTCCCGGGATTGTATGTGAAGCCCGGCGGCAGGGTGTCTGTGACGTTCACCCTGTTGATAGTCACGTCCTCGGAGTTGACGACGATCTCGTATGTCACCGTGCCGGAGACGACCACGACAGGCGGGTCTGCGCTCTTGACTGCCTTGAGGGCCGTGTTGAAGTTCGTGGCGTCTGTCGGGATCAACGTGTATCCCCAGTCGTAGCCGGCGAGGTTTCCGCCGATGTCGGCGTATGAGGACTCGCCGTAGACGACTGTGAACGGGAAGTCCGACCATAGGTGTGCCCCCGTGTTGTCCATGATGCTTGGGTTGTAGAAGCCGTGAGCCTCGAGCCTGTTCAGCGTGACGCTGTCGTCGACGACGCCGTCCTGGTTGTAGTCGACGTAGATGGTTGTGCCGTCGAATATCGGCGTCACATATAGCTGCTCGTCCTGGTTTGACCTGAGCCCGCTGGGGG
>CAZYUK010000069.1:0-7328 GCA_964650675.1 uncultured Candidatus Bathyarchaeia archaeon | reverse complement strand
AGTAGTCGCCCTTCTCACGGGCCTCCGCGAGCTTCTTCAAGGTGGCGTTGAAGCCCGCGACGTAGGCGGCGTGATGCTTGTCGTGGTGAAGCGTCACGGTCTCCTTGTCGATGAAGGGTTCAAGTGCCTCGTAGGCGTAGGGAAGCTTAGGCAGCGTGTACTCGTTCAAACCGTTCAACCTCCTGAAAACAAGTTGATCTTTCCCGCGGCCGGAAATAAACCTTAGCGAGAAGCACCGGAAACACTCATAAACACCTTGGAAACGGAAGAGTAACCATATCGAGGGAACTCGTGTGGACGCAGCCTGGCAGAACATCCCACTGATGCTGCTATGCTACGTCTACATCGTCACCCTGATCCTCGTCTCCGACAGGCTGCCTCTCCACGAGGCGGCCAGGAGGAAGTTCCTTCACGCGATGATAGGGAACCTCCCCTTCATAATCCCCTTCTTCACGGCGCCAATCTACCCGTTCCTCGTCGCGTCGCCCTTCATACTCGTCACCTTCCTCGTCACACCGTACTCACCAATCAAGGGGCTCGCTGAGAGGCTTCCCGGTCTCGCGAACATGACCGAGGAGGGCCATCGCATGGGACTCGTCCTATACGCCATCTCCTATAGCATCCTAGCCTACCTCTTCGGCCTGAGGCCCTACGTCATCGCGGCCGGCATCCTGCCGATGGCCTACGGCGACAGCCTCGCCGCACTCGTCGGAACCAGGCACGGGAGGCACGGTTACAGGGTGTTCGAGAAGAAGAGCATCGAGGGCTCAGCCGCGATGTTCGTCGGGAGCCTAGCAGCCTTCGGCCTCAGCCTCATCTACTTCTCATACATATACGGCTTCGGCCTCGGTGGCCAACTGATGCCTCTCCTAGCCGTCGCTGCGGTGGCGACGGTGGTCGAGGCGGTCTCGCCCAAGGGACTCGACAACATCGCCGTGCCCCTCACATGCGCTTTAACCTACGTGCTGATGAACGGGGGGGCCTAGGACGGGGGAGCTCGTGGTCATCGACGGCCTGGACGCCTCGGGGAAGAGCACCCAGGCCGAGATGCTCGTCAACCACCTATGCGGCCTCGGGAAGACGAGCCTCATGCGCACCCATCCCTCAGACGACAACTTCTTCGGCGTGAAGTCCCGTGAATACCTCTACCTCGAGGGAAAGAGGGCCCACGTAGCCGCCGCACTCTTCTACATGGTCGACGTGATGAGGTCCGCCGTTCTGTACAGATGGAGGAGGGTCGACTACGTCGTCTTCGTCCGCTACCTGATGGGCACGGCGTACCTACCAGACCCCCTCGACAAGCTGGGGTACTACTTCTTCGCCAAGGTAATGCCGAAGCCGAGGAAGATGTTCTACCTCAACGTCTCCCCGGGCGAGGCGCTCAGACGGATAGCAGCCAATAGAGGGCGGAGGGAACGCTTCGAGAAGCCCTCCGAGCTTGTGAAGGTGGGCAGGAGGGCGCTTGGACTCGCGAGGCAGAGGCCCTGGGTCATACTCGACGGCGACAGAGACGCAGGAGTAATCCACGAGGAGATCAAGGGCCTGATGGGCCTGGTCTGAGTCAGACGCCTCCATCAGAAGAGGTGTCGAGCCGGAGGACTATGAGGCTCCAGACTAAGGCGAGGCCGACGAGGACCAGCAGAGGCGCCGCGAAGCCGTAACCTGTGTATAGGACGCCGGCGAGGTACGGGGCGGGTACGCCGGCGAACCTGCCATAGGCGTCGAGCTTGCCCAGGGCCGTCGACCTCTCCGAGGGGGGCACCTTCTCGGAGACGAGGCTCACCCATGAAGGCGTCCAGCATGCCGGGTCGAAGGCGCTGAGCGCGTTGAAGAGGACGAACGCCTCGAAGCTACCGGAGATGATGAAGCCGAGACCGGTGGCGACGGCGAAGAAGCACGAGGCTAGCAGCATCGGCTTCCTGCCTACCCTGTCCGCGAGCTTCCCAATCGGGATCGAGGAGACGCCCCAGACCAGGCTGAACGCCGTCGACATTATCCCGAGCTGCAGGGTGTTGAAATTATATGTCTCCACGAGGGCGCCGTTGATGAGGCCGTACCCGGTGTTGTAGCCGAAGCCCATGGCCAGCATGATGGCGTAGAGGGGCAGTATCCTCCTCTCAGGGATCAAGTACCTCCTCAGGGTCGTTGTAAGCTTTGACCTACCTTCATTCGCCTCCGGGTGATGAGTTTCATTCGCGTAGAGTAACAACAGGATGAGTCCGGCCACGTCGCCGACGATGCATGCGTAGAAGATTGGGTAGTAGCCGGCGACTATGGCGATGTAGCCGCCTGCCGAGGCGGCGACCATGTTGACGATCTGGGTTATCGCCATCAGCGTGCTGTAGGCCGTCGCCCTGTTCCCTGGCCCGACAGACTCGCTTATCAGCGTGCTCCTGGCGGGGTTCGCCTGCATCCAGAGGGCGCTGAATCCGAGGAAGAAGGCGAAGGCGAAGAGCAGGATCGTGTTGCCCGAGGCGATGAGGATGACCATGGCGACGAGCCTGCTGGCGTTGGACATGAGGAGGGCGGGTTTCCTGCCGACCCTGTCGGAGACTGCGCCCCAGAAAACCAGGCCAGCTGCCGTGCTCAGGCTGATGACGCTCTGGATGACGCCGAGATCGGTGATGCTGATCCCGAGGGCAAGGATGTAGGGCTGGAAGACAACGTACATCATCCCGAAGCCGAACTGGGAGACGAGAAGCTGGACGGCCATGATCCTGATATTGCCTTCCAGCGCCAGGAACCGGCCCAGACCGCCCAGTGCAGCCATGAACAGGATCGGAAGGGGCGCCTCAGGTTAAAAGAGGTGCCGCCCGGCTATCCGCAGAGGACCTCGCTGAACAGGGCGACGTTCCTCTTCACGTCGGCGATGTCGTACATCCCGATGTTCCAGGCGTCGATGAAGTCTCTGTAACCCAACACGTACCTCATGCAGGCCTCTGCGTCGTCCCTGTACCTACCGGCGTTCAGCACCTTGATCACATAGGTGCCCTTGCCGGCGTTGTGAAGGTCACGGATGGCCTGCAAATGTTCCTCGAGGGTGCCGTCGGTCATCACGGATCCATGCATGTTCAGGGGCGTGCAGACGACATCGACCTCCTCAACATTGAGTGCCTCCCTGAGTACCTTAGTGCTGTGTGTCGAGAGGGCGACCGCCACGACCTCTCCGGTCCCCTTCGCCTCGATGAAGGCCCTGAGCGCCCCCATCCTCCCCTCGAGGTTCTCAGACCTGTACTCACGATCCGAGGCGTCCCTTCTAACAACGCTCTTCCACGGAAGGTTATGAAGGAACATGAGGTCGACGTGATCGGTGCCTAGGCTTCGGAGGCTGAGCCTCACAGCCTCGAGACCCTCTTCGTAGCTTGCGGCGTTCGACTTGTCCGCGACCACAACGTCGCCACGCCTCACCCGTCTTAGACCCTCAGTAACGTGTGGGTGTGTCCCATAGTCCTCGGAGGTGTCCCAGAAGTTGACGCCCAGCCTCGACGCCTCGGCGAGTATCCTGCCGCCCTCCTCAGGCGTCTTGTCCCCCTGTCCCCTGTCGTTGTCCGGGCCCTTCTTCAACGCGAATGGTTCAGTCCCATAGCAGAGCCTACTCACCGTTAAGCCGCTGCCCCCAAGCCTCACCCTCTGCACCCAACCACCAACTAGGGCATGCATCAAACCATTACATAAAAGGTAACTAAAACTCACTGGAGCTGTTTACCCTGGACCTCGAGGAGTCTGTCGATCTCCTCCTCGGTGTTGAAGACGTTGGTCGAGACACGGACTCCCCCGACGCCGCCGGCGTACCTGTGTGCGACGATTATTCCAGCCGAGGCGAGGGCGGAGACGCTTCTCTGGTTGACCTCGTAGCGACCGATCGTGTAGGTGACGAGGCCGGCCCTCTTCCCGGGCTCAAGGGGCGTGTTCACCTTGACGCCGAGGTTTCTGAGGCCATCGATCAGGTAGCCACTAAGCCGGCTGACCCTCCCCTCGACCTGCCCCCTGTCCAGGCTGTTCCAGAAGCCTAGGCAGGCGTTGAAGCCCCACAGAGCCTCGTCTGAGACGCAGCCGGAGTCGAACTTCGCCGCCGTGTGCAGGAGGGGCTTCTCATAGCTCGCGAGGTTGTCGTGGTCAGCGTACAGCCACGGCTGCCCTATCTTAGCGATGTCGTCGACGGTCATGTAGAACCTGTACGACGGGTCGTATTCGTCTATCAGACTCCTCTTCACATAGAGGACGCCGGCCATGGTGGGGCAGCAGAGCCACTTCTCGCTCCCGAAGGTCATGAAGTCGACGCCGTCAGCGTGGACGTTGACCTCCAACGGTCCAACCGCCTGATACGCATCGTCGACGACGACGGCGCCATGGTCGTGGGCGACCTCTGAGATCGCCTCCATGTCGTATTTCAATCCGCTCGTCCACTCGACCCTGCTGATGCAGACGACCTTTGTCCTATCGTCCACGGCTTTCTCGAAGTCGCCCAGCTCGATGCATCCATCGTGGTGAGCTATGCGCCTTATCTCGACGCCCTTCGCCTTGTACGGGAGCCAGACGAAGACGTTTGAGGGGTAGGCGAGATCGGTTACGACGACGTTCTCACCCCTCCTCAGCTTAGACATGCCCGCGACGGTGTTGAGGCCCTGGCTGACGCGGGAGACCCAGCATATCTCATCGGCGTCCGCGTCTATCAGCCTCGCCGCCTCTGCCTTCGGATCAGGTATCCTCGGCGAGCCGTCCTCGCACATCTTGAACCTCCACCAATCCTGGACGGCGTCGTGGACCCGCCTGAGGGCTGGGCCATGGGCGGCGCTGTTAAGGTAGGTCTTGTATTTCAGGATCGGGAACTCGTCCCTCAGCTTCATGACGTCCCTGTCGACGTCCATCGCCTTCACGGAGTATTGCAGGTTCGGACGCAGATTTAAAATGGGCGTAGGGCCAACCCCTTTAACCGACTCGACCGGGTGATCGCCGTGGAGTTCTACAAGGTCGTCAGGACGAGGCGGAGCATAAGGGACTTCAAGCAAGATCCTGTACCCGATGACGTTCTCGGGAAAATATTTGAGGCCGTCAGAGTCGCGCCATCCGGCAGCAACAGGCAGCCCTGGAGGTTCATCCTCGTGAAGGATACCGCCGTGAGGAAGAAGGTCGCCGAGGCCTGCGGCGGCCAGATGTGGATGGCGGAGGCACCGGTGGTCGTGGTTGGCTGCGGGAGCGACATCAAATACAATCGGGGCGGATGGATGGGAGACAAGAGCGTCCTCTTGGACGTCGCCATAGGATTCACCCACCTCATCCTCGCGGCGAGGGCTGAGGGCCTTGGTACATGCTGGATAGGAGATTTCGATAACGCCAAACTCAGGGAACTTCTCAGCATTCCAGAGGATGTAAATGTCGTCGCAATCTCGCCTCTCGGCTACCCTGAGGATGGCAGGTTTGGGAAGCCTGGCATGAGGAAAACACTCTCAGAGATAACCTCGGTCGACAAGTATTAGGTGACTCGTATGGTTAAGATCAGGCTCATCGTCTTCGACATGGCCGGCACAACGGTCGACGACGTCATCGACGGCATCCCCCTGGTGCTCAGGAGCTACGACGAGGCGTTCAGGCGCCACGGCGTCGAGGTCCCAATGGACGTGCTCAACGACGCTAGGGGCAGGGACAAGAAGGAGGTCATCGAGGAACTCGGCGGCTCGAAGGCTTCACAGATTTACGAGGACTTCCTGAAGATTCTCCACGAGAACACCGGCAAGGTCAGAGAGATCAGTGGAGCAAGCGAAGTATTCAGGCTGCTCAGGTCGAAGGGTGCCAAGGTCGCCCTCGGCAGCGGCTTCCCTGCGATCGTGACACAGGAGATCGTGAATAACCTAGGCTGGGGCGGAAGCGACCTCGTAGACTACTGGACATGTAGCGAGATCGTGGGCGAGAACAGGCCGAGCCCTGCGATGATAAGGATGGCGATGAGGCACACAGGCGTCAGGGACGCCGTCCAGGTCGTGAAGGTCGACGACACCGCGATAGGCATCGAGGAAGGCCACAACGCGAAGTCCTTCACCGTCGCCGTCCTCACAGGCACCCAGAGGAGAGAGAAGATCGACGCCGCGAAGCCAGACGCCGTCCTCCCCAGCGTGAGGGAGCTCCCGTCCTTCCTCGAGGGGCACGGAATGATCTGAGCCCCTAGCTCTCCTTCTTCTCGGGTTCCTTGACGTAGAGGTAGATCATGAGGAGCGGCGCCCAGACCAAGGCGAGCTGCAGGTAGAACGGGAAGCTGTGGTTTACGTTGTCGTATATCCAGCCGCCGAGCAACTGCCCTACGGCGAGGGCCATCATATTGAAGAAGCCCGTTGAGCCATTCACCTTCCCCCTGTGCTCTTTTGGGACGAGGTCCGCGAAGAGGGCGCTGCCGGCCCCGTTCATGAGGACCTGGAGTAGGCCGATGAGGCTCATGGCCACGATGAGCCTCCAGAAGTCGCCCCAGACGAAGAGGGGGACGGTAACCATCCAGAGGAGGAAGGCGGCCATCAGGGGCTTCTTCTTCCCGACCTTGTCGATGATCTTACCGCTCGGGATGGCGAGGACGATCATCGTGACGAATAATGCGGTCATGAGGTAGCTGAAGGCGACCTCGCCCACGCCGAGATCCTCTATGATGAAGAGGGTGAAGACAGGCTGGAATATGCCTATTATGAAGCTCATCATGGTGTTCGCTAAGAAGAGGACGAAGGCCGATCTGGGGACAAGGCTCCAGACGTTGACGCTCTCCCTCATCGACTTAGGGTAGGAAGTAGTCATCTCCGATAGGTTGATCCTAGTCGGGTTCTCGACGGTCTCCCTGAGCCTCGTGCGCATGAGGGCGGCGCCGAGGAAGCCGGCTATCATCAGTCCGTAGCCGAGCCTCATGCTCGGGATCAGGCCCATCCGGACGTATAGCAACCCGGCTATCAGGGGGGCCGGGGTGGTGGATACGCTTGCAATGAGGTTGATGATGCTGAACGCCATGCCCCGCTTCTCCTTCGGAACCGAGTCCGCGACGATGGCGTTGAGAGCGGGGCCGTAGATGTTTGTTAAGCCGATCATCACCGCGCCGAGCAGTATCCATTCCCAACTCGGAGCCAGGGCGTAGAAGATGCGGCCAAGCGCCGCCACGAAGGTCATCGTGGATATGAGCCATTTCCTCCCGTACTTGTCCGCGAGGTAGCCGCCCGGGATCTGGACGAGGCCACGACACACCATCTCTACAGCCCCTATGAGGCCTATACTGGCCGCCGTCCCGCCGAGGGCCTGGACGTAGAGGGGGTAGTAGGTGGCGGGCATCTCGCTGAAGAAGTCGAGGATGAGCCAGCTCA
>CAZYUK010000068.1:0-7338 GCA_964650675.1 uncultured Candidatus Bathyarchaeia archaeon | reverse complement strand
CAGGGTCCTCCCTGATCAGCTTTATGTCTAGCATCGTTCACGCCACTAAAACAACGCATGGAGGATGCATTTAGAGGTTACCAACCCCCATTTTCACCCACCACCCACCCCCGACATGCTGCGCAACCATTTTTAAACCGTGGGCAGGCTCGGACTCGGTGAAGCGTTTGTCCAGCTACGAGGTAGGCGCCTTCGAGGCACTCGAGTGGGCGTGGCACGTGCTCCGGAGCCAGAGGGGACACCGCGGCGCCCTTGATGAGGCGACCAGAAGCGTCCAGGAGGCGCTCGCGAACATGGGCAGAGGCGACCACGTCGACTTCCGCCGGAGGGTCACAGAGATGAGCCACCTCCCATAGGCCTAGAAAAAATTAAGCCATGGGAGCCTCAGATTCCTTCAACATGGCTCAAGCACCACATCCTGCGTTGATGCACTACGTCGAAGCCTGGGGAGTTCTTTAGCCTTGGAGATCAGGCGACTCCGTCTCCTCGAAGGTGCAAAAGAGGCAACAGGCACGGCGGTCATAATCGACGTGTTCCGAGCCTTCACAACCGCCGCCTTCGTGATGGCGAATGGCGCGGAGAGGATAATCCCGGTCGCCGGCATCGACGAGGCCTTCAAGCTTAGGGAGATGCACCCTGGCTGGATCATCATGGGTGAGCGGCACGGGGAGCCCATCCCCGGCTTCGACTACGGCAACTCCCCTGCCGACGTAGAGCACGTCGACTTCACGGGCCGCACCGTGGTCCAGAGGACCAGCTCGGGCACACAGGGCATCATCCTCGCCGGAGGCGCCGACGAGGTGCTCCTCGGCAGCTTCGTGGTAGCTGAAGCGACCGCGAACTACCTGAGGCTGAGGGGGCCAGACAGGGTCTCCCTCGTCGCGATGGGGTGGGAGGGGCAGCGCGACGCCATCGAGGACGAGCTGTGCGCAGATTACATAGGGGAGAGAATAAGGGGGAATAAACCAGACTTCGAGGAGATGAGGGATATGATAAGGGCCGCCCCCTCCGGAGCGAAGTTCCTCGACCCGAGGCAGGGCCACTTCAAGGAGGGGGACTTCCACCTCGCCATGAGCCTGGATAGGTTCAGCTTCGCCATGAAGGTGCTCGAGGGCGACCCCCCATTCGTAGTCAGGGTCTGACCGCCAAGTTTTGCTCCCCATAAAAAGATTGTGGATCGTAGAGCGTTGCAGGGGATCAGATCCACGCCAATTTAGAGCACATGTGCAGCGAGTGGCGCCTTACCCCTCATGGTCGCGAACACCAGCACCGTGACGAGGAAAACCAAACCGGCGATGACGAGGAACGCCTGGTTGTACCCCCAGGCATCTATCAGTGAGCCGACAATGGTGGCGGAGATGGCGCCGACAAGGTTTCCTGCGATGGTAACGACGCTGAGGCCGCTCGCCTTCAACCTGGAGGGGAGGGCGGATGTCACCGACGAGTAGACGATAGGGGAGAAGGAGTAGAGCACGAGCCCCATGAGGACGAAGTTCAGCGCCAGGGGCAGATCGCCCTCGAGCAGGGTGAGGAGGACTATGGACGACCCGGTGAGCGCGGTGGCCCCGCATATGGCGTTCCTGCTCCCGACCCTCTCCGCCACGAAGCCGCTGCTCACCTTGGCGACGAAGCCGGCGGCGGGCAGGACCATCGAGATGAGGCCGGCGAGGGCGAGGCTGAGCCCGCGGAACTCGACGAGGTAGGAGGGGGTGAAGGTCAGGAGGGCGGTGAGGCACACGTTATAGAGGCCGATGGCGAGCGTCAATGGAAGGAGCACCCAAACGTAGTCTCTCAGCCTCCGATCCTTCCCCTCCTCGCCGTCTCCCTGTCTCTGCCCGCTGAACGGCTCCTCCCTCAGCAGGGCGAGGGTCGCTGCCGAGAGGAGGAAGGCCGGCACCGAGAGCAGGAGGAATGCCCATCTCCAGCTCCAGACCGAGGCAATCGTGACAGCAAGGGGGTAGGCGATTGTCGCACCTACGTTGGGCCCGGACTCGTGGAACCCAATCGCCCTGCCCTGCCTCGCGCCGAACCGCTCGGAGAGGAGGGCGTTGGCGACGGGGAGGTGTATGCCCTGGAAGAGGCCGATCAGGAACCTGAGGAGGAGGACGACAGGGTAGGAGTAGGCGAAGATGAACAGGGCGGAGGCGGTGCCGTATCCGACCATGCCGATCACGAGCAGCCTCCTCGCGCCGAACCTGTTCACGAGGTAGCCGACGGGCACCTTGACGAGGATGTAGCCGACGAGGTAGGCAGACTCTATCATGCCCGCCTGGGCGTGGCTCAGTTCCATCTCGCTGCTCAGGACGGGGAGGAGGGGCGGGAGAGCCGACTTTGTCAGGTAGATGCATATCCACCCGAACCAACTGAGTAGCAGGACCGTGTAGCTGTAGCTCCACCACGTCCATGAGGATCGAGACACGCCGATCATTTGATTGCGGTAGGTTAAAATCGTCTTCGTTCCCGGGGGTCCAGAGCACATTAAAGGGGGTCCACATGCCTCCTTCTCTGGTCACAGTTTTAAGCGCTCATTCCGATCTAATGATCGGGACCTGAGTGAAGATCGAGCCCTTCAAGCTTGAGAGGTGGCTCCTCGAGAAGTGCGAGATAGACCTCGGCGGAGGCGGCGTCTCGAAGCTCCAGCTCAGGGATGTCCTGAGCGGGCTCGACGGGGCCACCTATATGAGGTACGGGAGGACGGACGGCTCTGACACTATCAGGAGGCTCGTCGCCGAGTGGCACGATGTCGAGCCAGATAACGTCCTCATAACATCAGGGACCTCGGAGGCGAACCTGCTCGTGAACCTGTGCCTCGTCGAGGCTGAGGACGAGTACGTGACCGAGTACCCCCAGTATGAGCAGACCTCCGGCTTCGTGAAGATGCTCGGCGCCAGGGTCAAGGTGTTCCACCTCGTGGAGGCGGAGGGCTGGGCGCCTGACATCGAGGAGCTGAAGGGGAGGGTGACGAGTGACACGAAGATCATATTCCTCGACAACCCGAACAACCCGACCGGGGCGCTCCTCTCGGAGGAGGAGATGAAGGGGATATGCGACGTAGCGGAAGATGTCAACGCCTGGGTCCACTGCGACAACGCCCTGAGGGGCTCTGAGCTCGACGGGGAGCCCAGCGCCACGCCCCTAAACGTCTACGAGAGGGGCATCGTCACCGGAAGCATCTCGAAGCTCGGCGCCACGAGCCCCAGGATAGGGTGGGTCGTCGCCGAGAAGGAGTTCATAGACCGCTGCAGGGTGATGAAGGACTACACGACCCTCAGCCACTGCGGCATCGGCGAGCAGATAGCTGAGAGGCTGCTCAGGAACAGGGACAGATACATCAAGAGGAACCTCACCATAAGCAAGGCGAACATCGCCGCCTTCAACAAGTGGGTCGAGGAGAGCCCGGACCTGGTATCATGCGTGCCCCCGAGGGGCGGCTTCACCGCGTTCCCAAAGTACAGGAGCAGGCTCGGGTCGAAGAAGTTCTGCGAGAGGCTCCTCAGGGAGGAGGGAGTGATGCTCAGCCCCGGCGATCACTTCGGCGTAGACAAGCACTTCAGGATAAACCTAGGCACGAAGGGTGGGACATTCGCCGAGGGGCTGAGGCGAATCGAGACCTTCATGAAGAAGATCCCATGAGTCTACCAAAGAGCTACTTTTCTAGGGGCTCGTCCCAGACGTATCTGCGGGTGGGGGCGTTGAGCCCGTAGACCATGACGAACTTCTCCTTGCCATCATTCAGTATCTTGTGTTTAGCTGACGGCGGTATGTAGATAGCTGTGCCTGGGGTGGCGTCTATCTTCTTGTCCTCCACCGTTATCGTCGCCCTGCCGCTGAGCACGTAGTAGAACTCGGCGTCACTAACGTGGTGGTGTAGGCCGAGTATTCGACCAGGTTCGAGCTCGCCGACGCCCACGCAGAGTTCCTTTGATCCGGTCTCCTCCCAGATCAGGCGCTTGAAGTTGAGCCAGTCACGGGGGTCGTCGTTCCTCCTCCAAGGGACATCATCAAATCTGATAACCCTACCATCAGCCGGCATTCACATCACGCATCTGGGTCTTCTCCAGTGAATTTAAGAGCTTCGCGGGTCCGGCGCATGAAAAAAGGGAGGATCATGGTGAATGTCGGAATGGGAATTGGCGCCGGGAGAGGGATTTGAACCCTCGCGTCCATACGGACACTAGCTTTCCAGGCCTGAGCCCCCGACAGGCGGGGTTAGCTCCCTTCCAGGCTAGGAGACCCCGGCTCCGGATTAAAAGCGGGGCAGCCTTGATTTAAACCTTCGACCAGTGGGATATCAAGACGTTTAAGAGCCACTGTCACAATCCTAAACCGGGTGCACGGATTGAATGTCAGCTGGACCGAACGCAGCATGAAGACGCTGGAGCAGCTACGTGAGCTTAAGAGCGCCAAGGAGCAGGACAGGCTGGACTACGTCAAGACGATGCGCTTCGCCTTCGCCGCCATGGGACAGAGCCTCGCCGGATGGATGCAGTGGGTGAACAGCCCCGAGATCATGTCGACCTTCAACAGGGATGAGCTTGAGAAGATGGCCGAGACCATCATGGAGATGACCGAGAAGTTCATCGAGTACGATATCAAGATAACCGACGAGGGGATGAGGAAGGGCTTCGCGAAGCAGAGGGAGCAGGACGAGGGCTCCCACTTCGTCATCTGAGCAAGATTGCCCCTCATTTCCCCGATGTATCACCTCTAGAGGAAACCTCTCTTTAGCCTACTTTCCTAAACACAGATCGGGAAATGGGGCATATAGATGAAGAAAAAGGGATGAAAAAGGGTTTACTCTGTGTCCATGTCGGGTGGGCTCGGGGTCTTGCCGCCTGGCCCGCCTGGTCCACCGGCTGCACTGCTCTTGGCGGCCACGACGTCGTCGATCCTCAGGATCATGCTGGCCACCTCGACGCCCGACTTGACGGCCTGTAGCTTCACGACCATCGGCTCCACGACACCCTTCTCCAGCATGTCGGCTACTCCGCCCTCGAAGACGTTGACGCCCATCGCCGAGCCGCCCCTCTTCTCGTGGGCCGCCTTCATCGCGACCATAGTGTCGAGGGTGTCCAGGCCGGCGTTCTCGGCGAGTGTCTTCGGTATGACCTCAAGCGTGTCGGCGAACGCCTCTATTGCGAGCTGCTCGCGCCCGCCAACCTGCCTAGCGTAGGAGCGTACCTCCCTTGCGACCTCCATCTCTATCGCCCCACCTCCGGGTACCACCTTCGGGTTCTCCGCGACGTCGCTGATGACGTAGAGGGCGTCGTTGAGGGCGCGCTCCGCCTCGTCTATCATCCGCTCCAGCCCGGCGCGGACGAATATGGCGACGGCCTGCGGGTTCTTGCAGTCCTCGACGAAGATCATCTTGTCGTTCCCGACCTTCCTCTCCTCGACCATGCCGCAGTGGCCCAGGTCCGAGGGCTTTAGGTCGGCGAGGTTGTTCACCATCCGACCCCCCGTCGCCTTCGCCAGCTTCTCCATGTCGGACTCCTTCACCCTCCGGGCCGCCATGACGCTTGCCTTCGAGAGGAAGTGCTGCGCCATGTCGTCGATCCCCTTCTGGGCCAGCAGCACGTTTGCCCCGCTGGCGACGACGCGGTCGACCATCTTCTTCAGCATCTCGGACTCCTGGTCGAGGAAGGCCTTGATGGACTCGGGCGTCTTTATCCTGATCTCGGCGTCGATCTCCGTCTTCTCGATCTCGAGGGCCACATTCACGAGGGCGATCTTCGCGTTCTTGATCTTCTTGGGCATCGCGTCGTGGACGACCTCCTTGTCTATGATTATTCCGCGGATGAGCTCCGTCTCCTCGAGGCTCTTCCCCTCCTTCTTCACGATCTGGACGTTGTCGACGTCTGCAAGGACCGTTCCGTCGCGCTTCTCTATTATCTGCTTTATCGCGTCCACGACGAGCTCGCCCAGGTGGCCCCTCGCGGAGGCGACCGACTTGCTCCTCATCGAGGTGTTCGCAAGCTTGAGCAGCGTCTCCCTGTCATCCATGTCCACGGGCAGCGCGACCTTCTCGAGGACGCTGACGGCCTTATCAGCGGCCTTCTGGTAGCCCGAGACTATGAGCGAGGGGTGGATGTCCTGATCCAGCAGCTCCTCGGCCTTCTTCAGAAGCTCGCCTGCGAGGACGACCGCGGTCGTGGTACCATCCCCGACCTCCTTGTCCTGCGTCTTAGCGACCTCGATCATCATCTTCGCGGCGGGGTGCTGGACATCTACCTCCTCCAGGACCTTGGCGCCGTCGCTAGTGATGGTGATGTCGCCGAGGCTGTCTATCAGCATCTTGTCCATGCCCCTCGGTCCGAGGGTAGTCTTCAATACCTCGGCCATTATCTGGGCGGCCATTATGTTAGCCTTCCTGGCGTCCCTTCCCTTGCTCCTCTGTGTATCCTCCTTCAGTATGTAGACCGGTCTACCTCCCATGTAAGCCATGTTCATTCGCCTCCTAGTATGGGGGCATTCCCCCCATCCCTCCCATTCCGCCCATCTCCCCTCCGCCCGGAGGCATCGGGGGCGCCTTGGTCTTCGATGCGGCGATGATGTCGTCTATCTTCAGCAGCATCGTAGCCGCCTCGGTGGCGGACTTGATAGCCTGGGACTTCACGACCATCGGCTCAAGCACATCCAGCTTCTCCATGTCCTTGACCTCTCCGTCGTACGCCTCGATCCCCATCCACCTCTCGCCCTTGGCGTGCCTCGCCCTGATCTCGGACAAGGCGTCTATGGGATCCATGCCGGCGTTCTCTGCGAGCGCCACCGGTATGACCTCTATCGACTCGGCGAAGGCGTCGACTGCTAGCCTCTCCCTTCCGACGAGCTTCTCGGCGTGGTCCCTCAGGGACCTGGCGACCTCGATCTCGGCCGCGCCGCCACCGGCTACGATCTTAGGCACCTCGACGACGTCCTTGACGACGCAGAGGGCGTCGTGGAGGCTCCTCTCGGCCTCGTCCACGATGCGTTCGGTGCCACCGCGGATGAGGATGCTGACCGCCTTGGGGTTCTTGCAGCCCTCGACGTAGATCATCTTGTCTTTGCCGATCTTCTTCTCCTCGACTGTGGCGGCGTAACCGACGTCTGAGGACGTTATCTCCTCGATGCTGTTTACCACCTTGGCCCCTGTCGCCTTCGCGAGAGCCTCCACGTCGCTCTTCTTTAACCTCCTAGCGGCCATGATGCCCTCGCGGGCAAGGAAGTGCTGGACCATGTCGTCGATCCCCTTCTGGCAGAGTAGGACGTTGACGCCCGCGTCCTTCACCTTCTTCACCATGCCACGGAAGGTCTCCTCCTCCTGGTCGAGGTAGGCCTGTATCTCGTCAGGCGTCTCGA
>CAZYUK010000067.1:0-7359 GCA_964650675.1 uncultured Candidatus Bathyarchaeia archaeon | reverse complement strand
CCTCTAATGAAGCTTCTCCTTATCCCTCTCCCTCTGCCTCTCCGCCTGATCCTTGGCCTCCCTGAGTAGGCCGTAGATGTCGGGTGTCCTGCCTCCGTGCCTCGTCTCCCTTTCCGCCGTCCTGATCATGACGGGCACAGGGACGAAGGGGCCGACAAGCACAGCCTCCCCCTGCTCGAGCGCCGGCAGGTCGCCTAGGAGGTCCTCGCTGAAGGACTCGCTCGCCGCCTGTATCGTCCTCTGGTCCTGGCTGTTCACCACCCTGAGGATGGCGAGGTTGCTGCAGTTGCTCAGGATGTCCGGGTCTATCCTCCTCGGCCGCTGGCTGATGACCGTGAGGAAGACGCCGAACTTCGCCCCCTCCGCCGCGATGCGTGCGAGGATGTCCCTGCTGAACTTGCCTCCGCCCTCGTCCGGCGGAGCCGCGAACCTGTGGGCCTCCTCGACGAAGACGAATATGGGGAGCCTCGCCCACTCCTTCCTCCTGAACTTCGCGTCGAAGACCCTGCGGAGGATCATTCCGACCAGGACGTCCTGGACGTAGTCCGAGAGTCCGCTAAGGAAGACGTCGCTGAGCGCCATCGGCCTGAAGAACTCGGCGACGTTGATGTCGCCCTCCGTGAATATCCCCTTCTCACCCAGGTCCTGGAGCCTTTCGATGATCCTGCCTATCCTAGTCTTCTCGTCCGCCTTCTCCACGGCTTCCAGGCTCGCCTCGAGCTCGTCGATCAGGTCGTCTAGGGTGAAGAATTTGTTCTTCTCCCTGACGCTCTTAAGCGCCTTCGCGAGCTTGATCCTCTGGAGGCTCCCCGTTATCCTGGCGAGGGCGCAGAGCTCGCCGAAGCCGCAGGCGGAGACGCTGAGCTGGAGGGGCTTTACGTGCGCCCCCTCGAACCCCTCGGCCGCCTCCGGGCGGAAGACCGTGACCTTGTCGTGGTAGAACTCGTGCAGGTGACCGTCTGGGTCCTGGACCATGTTGGCGTAGTCGCCGTGTGCGTCTATCACCAGCAGCGAGGCGCCCTGCCTGAGGAGCTGCTCCATTATGCGGCCGGCGAAGTAGCTCTTCCCGTACCTGGTCATGGCGAGGATGGCGGTGTGCCTGTGTAGCTCCTCGCCGCTTATCGGGACGCTTATGCTCTCCCTGTGGAGGAGGTGGCCAACGTCGAGGGGCAGCTCGCGTTCGTCGAGGTCGAAGAGCCTCTGAAGGAGCTCGTCTGACGCCCTGTAGACGGGCGTCCCGGGCATCGGCGGAGACCTGGGGCGGCGGACCTCGCTCCTCCCCTTCTCCTCGTGAAGGTAGCCTAGTATCTTCGCCGTCGCTATTATCTGCATCATCTCCTCCCCCACGCCGAGCTCCCTCTGCTTGAAGGCGGCGCCCGGGGTCGTCCTCTGGTCGTAGAACGGGTGGCTGGAGGTGATCCGCTTCACCTGCCCGAGGACGCGCAGCCTCTTCATGGCGCCGTCCGCCTGGGGCTCCTCGACCTCGACCTCGACGTACTCGTAGGCGATCGGCCTGTAGGCCGTGTCCACTATGTTGAAGTCGAAGAAGCTCGGGTCCGCCTGACCGATGACCATGCCGTACTCCCTCACCGTCATCCCTCCCTCATCATCCTCCTCGTCCCCGTGACGTCCCTACCCGCCTCCTCCAGCCTCCTGATTATGAAGGGCTCATACTTCCTCGTGTACAGGTCCCTGTCGAAGCGGGCGAGCGTGTCGGCCTGCTTCAGCGGCAGGTTGTACTCGACGTCGTTACAGAACCAGTGGCCCAGGTGGTTCAAAACCTTTTCAAGGGGCGCCATGTCCGCCCCCTCCTCGAGGAGCAGGTTCCTCTCCCTCTGCCTCCAAGGCTCGGGGTGGCCGAGCGAGGAGGCGATGATGTCCACCCTGAAGGGTTCAGCCTTCGGGGTGGGCCTCCAATAGGTAGTGAGGACGCCTGGGCTGGTGAAGAATGATTCAAGCGCCCCCCTCACGGCTGTGGACGTCTCCTCATCCAGTGCCCTCTTGATCCTGTTGTAAAGCGCGGGTAGCTCGTCCCTCGCGTAGAAGATAGTCGGCGCCAGGTAGAGGGGCCTCGTGTACCCCTCAGACCCGGTCGAGAACTTGACAAGGGCGGCGTCGCATGGGGGTCTCCTCTCGATGAACGGCTCTATCCGCTTCTTGTCGTCGTCGGGCAGCGCCTCGGCCTTCATCCTGAGGTCCATGGGCGAGGAAGCATCATCAAGCAGCTCCTGCAGCCTGCCCAGGCCAGCCCTCATGACAGCCCCCCTGAGGAGCTCCATGTAGAGGTAGAAGACCGAGGAGTCCTTCGCCACAGCGACGAGCGGGAACCCCCTGTCCTTGGCCAGCCTCCTCAGGGCGGACATCGAGGAGAAGAGCTCCGCGAGGAGCTCCGCGTGGTGGCTGTACTCCCTGATCGCGTATGGGAACCTTGCGAAGTAGAGGCTGCCGTCCAGCAGCACGATGGGCCTCCCGCCCTCCTCAAGCACCCTCTCAGCCGCCCTCCTCGCCGCGTCGTACTCGCAGATAGTCCTGACGTAGGCCGGTATGAAGCCCCTGTCCCTGTCGTCGTAGACCTCGCCGACGTAGAGCCTCACCCTCTTCTCTAGCATCCTGTCCCTGCCGGGCCAGTGGATGAGCGCGCAGGCTCGTCCGACCGCGACGAAGTCGCCGTAGGCGAAGTGGCTGAACTGGACTCCCCCGTCGACCGAGATTAGTGCCTCGCCCCGATCCTTCGGGTCGTGGATGTAGTCCCGCCATATGCCCCGCACGTCTGGCGCGAGGAGCGGGGGCGCCTCGTTTTCCTCCCTCTGAGCGCCGATCTCGTCGGCAACCCTCTCCAGCTCATCGTAGAACTCGTCGAAGAACAGGTCCCTCACCCGCGACAAGAAGCCTCAGCCCCCCTCAAGAGTGCAGCGGCAGCCCCCCGAGCCTCTCGGCTTGGCGGCGGGCAGACACGCCCAGCCCTCCTCCGTCCCGGTCTCCCGCGAGCGCCGAACGTTGGAACTTAGGTTGCTCCCTCCCGGGCCTGGCCAGGTTCGCCCCTCGAATGCCCATGCGCCCCCCTACGAGGGCGCACGGTGCAACCGCCGACCCCGCGGGGCAGGACATCGACGGAGAGCGGAGCGCCTTACCAGCCGCTTCCCCCGATCCGCGTCGAGGTTGCTGACCCCCCTTGTAGCCCGTTAGGGGTAGGGGGCAGGGCTAGCTCCCCGATCCTACCTGCCGCTGCAACAACAAGAGCGGAGCCTCGCGGTAAAAGCGTTATGTAGCCTACGTAGCGTTGCGGGGGCTTTGAATAGGCCTTGTTCCGGGCCTCTGCGGCGGCAGACTAGAAAGGAATATATCCTCTCGGGCTCTCGGATTTGACTCACATGTCCTCGGAGGTTACCCCGCAGTGGCGTAGGAGGTTCTACCTCACCATAGGCTCCGTCGTCATGATGCAGGTGACCTCCTCGACCATCTACATGATGCTGCCTCTCTTCTTCTCAAGCGTCGGCGTCGGTAAGTCGGAGAACGGCCTACTCATCTCAATAGGCACCTTCGCTGGGATCATAAGCGGCCTGATCGCTGGCGTTATGTCAAATAGGTTCGGGCGGAAGAAGATACTCGTCCTGAGCGCGCTCATATACTCTTCGACCTTCTTCATGCTCGTCTTCATGGGGCACGACTTCGCCTCGCTCATGTTCTCGAGGTTCATCGCGGGCATCGGCTTCTACATGATGCCCGTGATGGTGACGACGATGGCCGCCGACATCTTCCCGATCAGGGAGCGTGGGAGGGCGATGGCCCTGTACGGGAGCTCAGGCGGCATTGGGGCGCTCATAGGCCCGATCATCACCCCCTACATGGTCTTCGGGAACGACTACACATGGTACTTCGTCTTCTCGGGGAGTTCGGTCCTAATAAGCGCCATCGCCATGATTTTCCTTGTGCGGGAGACGCTGCCCGAGGAGATCAAATTGAAGTCCAGGGTAATGCAGGGAAAGAAGGTGGATCTCCGGGGTTTTCTGCGCTCCGTTAAGGGCCTCGGCATGGTGGTGGCGATATTCCTCGTGGCTATCCTCCTCTACAGGACAGGCTACACCATGATCGACCCGTTCCTGAGCCTCTACCTCAAGGAGGTGCTTCAACTCGACATTAACTCCGTCAGCTACATCTACGCCCTGAGGGCCCTCTGCACCATCATCTTCTCGCAGGCAGCGGGCTGGATGACTGACAAGTACGGCAGGAAGACCATGCTCATGGTGGGCCTCGGCATGACCGTGATCACCACCTTCAGCTACACCATAACCACGTCGTTCATCCAGATGCTCTTCCTGAGGGCCTGGGACGCCGCGGCGAGTGCATCCCTGCTCACCGCGATCAGGACGCTGATGGCTGATCTACTGAGCCCCGAGATGCGCGCCTTCGGGATGGGCCTCCACTCCGCCATCACCCAGCAAAGCTCGACCGTCGGCTCCCTGTTTAGCGGCTACGTGATCGACGCATTCGGCTACAACATGACATTCTACACCGCTGCAGCCCTCTGCTTCGTCTCGCTGATCCTCGTGATTATCTGGATACCCGAGCCGGGAAAGGAGCCGAAGGGTAAAGACATCGTCGCCCAGCCTCCTTCAGTGCTCCGATGATGCGTGGGCTCTATGAAGGAGATGCCAGTTGAGACCTCCCAGCGGGAACACGGTATGATCGGGGGGCGGTCAGAGAGGCACGAGGCCGAATCTGGTGAAGCTCAGGGCGATGTTGCCGAGGATGAGGCCGAGGAAGATGTAGGAAGCCGCCTTCTGCAGCTGCTCTCCCTGCCTCATCTTCTCCGTGAACGCCCTCCACACGAGGCCACCGTCCAGGGGCCCTATGGGCAGCATGTTCATCACGGCGAGGTTTATGGAGAGCAGGTAGAACCAGTCGAGGAAGACGCCGAGCCAGATGGGCATGTACCCCCCGAAGGCGACGAATACGGGTATCATTAGGAGCCCCGTCAACAGGTTGGTGAGGCTACCCGCAGCGAATATCCTAATCTTGCTCATGGTGCTCTTGGCGTTCAGCGCCTCTTCGTCCGGCTCCACGGCTCCCCCGAAGGTTATTACGGCGTAAAGGATCGCCGAAGATTTCACCGGCACCCCCTCCATCACACACTGGACGCCGTGGCTAAGCTCATGGAGGAGGATGACCAAGCCCGCCGCCATAAAGAACCATGGGAGGCTGCCCAGGCTTATGGTGACACCGGGTATGAGGGGCTGGACTGGCGTTGCCTGCTCGGGCTTGTAGATGAAGCTGAGTAGGTTACTCGAGAGCAGGTAGGCGATGAAGGCGGCTTGGCCCAGGCAGGCGGCGACGCCGATGTTGCCCAGGACCCTCCAGAGGCCGGGCCTCCATCTGCCTAGCCTCCCTATCAGGCTATTCAGCCCAGTCGACTTGTAGAGGGCGTAGAAGGGGGCGATCTCGACGCCGGGCCTCTCGAACTTGGAGACCTTGACGACGGCGTAGAAAATGGTCCATGCGATCAGCGTCCACATGAGGAAGGTGATGGGTTCGCTGTTCAAAGCCTACGCCTCAGCCTGTCTCCCGATGTCGGAGATATAAGTCAACCGCCCCTCATATAGGTTGGGACAGGTGAAGGTGATGGCCGAGCGGGTAGAAATCGTCTACGACCGGGGGCGCTGGCGCCTGTTCAACGCGATGAGGCGCGAGGCTGCTGCCATGATGGCGCCGCTGAGGGCCGCCCACATAGACTGCCTCGCCTACGGAAGCCTTGCGAGGGGCGACGTCTCGGATGGCAGCGACATAGATGTCTTCATCCCCGGTCAGCAGTCCCCGACGATCGTGGAGGCGGCTCTGGAGCGCCACGGTGTGCGGCCCACCGGCAGGGAGATCGTCCAGGCGACGCCCGGCTACGCCGCGAAGGCGTACATCTACACCGCTGAGCTGAGGGGCTACTCCCTCCCGCTCGTCGAGCTGAGGCCGACCGAGAGGGAGTTCTACAGCTTCGCCGGCTCGATAAGGCCTGAACAGGTGGAGGCCGGCCTGAGGGTCCCGGGCGTCGACAAGAGGCTCATGCTCATAGAGCCCACGCCAGGCGGACACGTCGAGTCGCATGTCGCCGGCAGGGAGGGAGAGGTCGCAAAGCTCCTCGGCGTCGGCATCAACATAGTCCTCGAGAGGGTGAGGACCCTGGAGAGGAGGCGGAGGGTGGGGCGCACGGGCGTCTACCTCAAAAGGGTGCTCTCCCCCGAGGAGAGCTTCTCAGAGGTGCTCAGGGAGCTCTCGCTGAGTAGGCCTGCCCTTCGTAGAAGAACTAGATGAAAAAAGTTGGGATTCTCAGGCTAGGTCCTTGAAGGACTTGACCTCGATCTCCCTCGGGATCCGTACGCCCTCTGCGATCCTGTCGCCTACGACCGACTTGACGCCTCTCTCCTGGGCGACGTCCAGGAGGCGGCCTGTCACTATGCCGTCGAAGACGACGGCCTTAACCCCCTCTGTCGTCTTGAGCTTGTCGACGAGCTCGCTGACGGGGAACCTTGCGATCTTCTCCCCGTCGCCCCCTATGAGGACCGCCTCAAGGGTGCCTCTGAGCTCGCCTGCGAGGCCTCCGAGCTCACCGGTGACCGCGACCTCCTCGAGGGGCACCCGCTTGCTGAGCGCCTCCTTCACCTGGTCCGGGTCGAGCTCCTCCACCTCGCTGCCACGCGGGGCGCGGGTGACGTACTTCGGCTTGGCGACCTGCATCAGCTCCTTCAGGATGAGGTCTCCTCCCCTGTCGCCGTCTAGGAAGGCGGTCACCTCCTTCTTCTTGACGAGGTCTTTTATCGTCTTGGGGACCTTTACGCCCTCGAGGGCGATGACGCCTGTCACCCCACTCTTTAGCAGGTTGACGACGTCGGCGCGCCCCTCGACGACGATGATCTCCTTCCTCTGGGCTATGTCAGGCGTGGCGGTGAGCCTCTCCCGGCCGTAGTGGACGGGCTGAACCCTCTTGTCCTCCTGGCTGACCTGGTCGAGGAGCACCTCGATGTCGTGGGTCTCCTTGACGACCCAGTCCCTCATCAGCTCCTTGGCCCGCTCGATTATCTTAGCCCGCTTCTCCACCCTGACGTCCTGGATGGCCTCTATGGTCACCTTGGCGTCGCATGGGCCTACCCTGTCGACCGTCTCCATGGCGGCGGCGATTATCGCTGTCTCCGCCCTGTCAAGGCTGCTCGGCACGGCGATCGTGCCGGTGGTCCTGTCGTTCGCCGACTTCAGCTCGATGTCTATGCGGCCTATCTTCCCAGACTTCTGGAGCTCCCTGAGCTCGAAGTTCTTCGGGAAGAGCCCCTCGGTCTGGCCGAAGATGGCTCCTATGACGTCGTGGCGCTCCACGAC
>CAZYUK010000066.1:0-7378 GCA_964650675.1 uncultured Candidatus Bathyarchaeia archaeon | reverse complement strand
ACTTCCTCAAAAAGATGGCCGAGGAGGGATTCCTCGAGCACAGGGAGGTCACCTCGAGGGGGGGCCGGAAAAGGCTGTACAGGCCGAGCCGCGTCGCCCCAGACGAGGAGGGCTTCAGGAGGGTCCTCGCCGGCAGGGTCGTCGACAGGGTGAGGACTGAGCTGCTGGGCGACGCCGTAGAGGAGCCGACCTGAACCCGTAAAAACCAGATGAACGAACCATCACTGGAGATCCCTTGAGAGGCCGCGCCTCAAATTACAGCCCCGTGAAAAAAGGTAGGGGGTACCTTACAATGGCTGAAAAACTAGCCAGAAAACGAGTCCCATGCGCCGCCGCCGGCACCGCCCGCTAAGAAGCTGGGGCTCCGCCGGTGATAACCAAAGAGGTTACCCGGAAAACCTGGGGAAACTGCAGCTAACCAGACGGCCCGAGAAAAGATGCCGGTTCACCCATAAAATGAAGTAAAAAGCCGTCCACCCCATACATAAACACCGGCTCACCGCGACGTGAACCACTTCGCCCCAAGGCTGTGGCCCCAAACCAATAACATAAAAAACAGGAAAGAGAACAACATACGTGAAGATAGCCATGAGGGTGTTGGAAGTCAGAGTACCGGAGCCATTGTCCGAGAGAGATGTCAAAGTAGCCATAGCCATAGAGGCCTTCACCAGAAACCTGGTCTCCACGGGTAAGGCAGCTGAGATCGCAGAGACCCCCATCCAAGAGTTCCTCGTCGAGCTCAGGAAACGGGGGATACCCGCCTATCCGTACACCGACGACGAAGCTCACGAGGAGCTCAAGGCTTGACCAAGGTCGTACTGAACTCATCGGTATTAATAGCCCTCAGCGCCACCGGTCACCTAGATAAACTGGGAAACGTGTTCGAGGAGCCGCTGGTCGCCAGAGCAGTATACGAGGAGATATGCGTAAAAGGACACGGGCTTCTGGGTGACGTCGAGCTCTCCGAAGCGGTGAAGAGAGGACCGGTGAAGGTAAGGGGCGTCAAGAATCGTGTCACTGTGAACGCGTTAGTGGATCCCCTTGGCCTCGGCGAGGCTGAAACCATAGCGTTGACGGTGGAGGAGAACGCCGATTACGTGGTGCTGGACGATAGACTGGCTCGCAGGAGGGCGAAGAGCCTCGGGTTGAAGGTCATCGGTACCCTGAGGGTCCTGAGGATGATGCTCGAATACGGGCTGATGGAAAAAGAGGAGCTCGTAGAAGCATTAGAGAAACTAGGAGAAATAGGGTTCAGAATAAGCAGCGAAGTAGTCAAAGAGGCACTGAGAGATCTTTAAAAGGAACATTGAGGATTTCGAATAACCTCCCTTTGGATTTCTAGAGTATTTAACTGCTTATAAGTAAAAACTCATGTATGCATTTAGCTCATGAAATTGATTCTCCCATATTTGGTGCTCTTTCAGTGAAATAAGCTTGAATCCTGGAGCTTCCCCTATCCTCATTGAACGCGTAATCCATGCCCAAAAAGGTCTCCTTTTCACGTTTTAAGCCTGTTTCTAAGTTACTGATAAACATAAGCTAAATACATACCTCAAAATAATTTAAATAAGGCGCCTGAGAGAGATCAAAACGAAAAGGAGCCACAAAACCAGTAAAGGATCATACACTGGCCGACGGCTCCATATAAGACATCGAGTGCGGACAAGAACATGATGGAGCCTTCAACAGCCCCCACAACCGGAGAATCCACGGGGTTCAAGCTGAACAAGAATAGAACAGTGGCTGAACAGCACCCAATCAGACCCAGAAGGCGTGAAAAATGCCGGACAAAATAGGGAAGGAAGCAGAGACACCAGCCACCCAGATCAGGCATCCGCGGAAAGGGGAGGTGTTCCCCCGCAGGGTACGCGGCGTCAGGGAGAGATACGAGGTCGACACCAGGAAGACCACCGAGAACGCCATCAGAAACCTCGAGGAGCTCGCCGAGGAGGCCCACAAGAGGGCGACCTCAAAGTATCTCCCCACGGAGGTCCGCCAGAAGTGGACCCGCATCGAGGCATACCTCTACCAGACCATCAACAGCCTGACGAAGACCCACGACAGCCAGATGATTATGGAGAGGCTGGAGGAGCTGACCAGAGATGTCGACAGGCTTATGGAGGAAGATCAAGAGCCTGGAGGGGAAGGTTGACCAGCTCACCCGGAAGCCTCCCAGCCTCCCGGCGGACCCCCTCGAGTTCTGCGCCAGGGTTCTCCGCTTCGAGCCCACGGGCTACCAGAGGAGGCTCCTGGAGTCCCAGGCGAAGCGGGTCCTCCTCAGATGGGCCAGGCAGACCGGGAAGACCACTGCCCTGGCCTGCCTCTGCATAATACACGCCTCCAATCACCCGGGCACCGCGACCCTCATAGTGGCCCCGGGCCTCAGGCAGTCCATGATCCTCGGCGAGAGGATCCGGGAGCTGCTGGGCCGCATGCCCCGGGAGTACAGGCGGGCCATCGTCAGCCAGCAGATGCGGACCGTCTTCCGCTTCAGGAACGGAAGCCAGATCACCGTCCTCCCCAACTCCGAGAACCAGCTCAGAGGCTTCACCGCCCACCTCATCGTCGTCGACGAGGCCGCCTTCTTCCACAACGACGAGGTCATCTTCAGGAACATCCTCCCGCCGATGCTCGCGACCACCTGCGGCGCCCTCATCGTCTCAAGCACCCCGTGGGGGAAGAACACCGTCTTCTACCAGCTCAACCAGGACCCGGACTACGAGAAGCACGTCGTCACGTGGAGGGACGCCGCCCGCGAGGGCCGCTACTCGGAGGAGTTCATCAAGCAGCTGGAGAAGGAGCGGGAGGCGCGGCCCCAGGTCTTCGGGATGGAGTACGAGGCCGAGTTCATCGAGGAGGTCGACACCTGGCTCAGCCAGGACCTCCTGGCGAAGAGCTGCAGCGAGGAGCTGGAGTTCCTCAGCTTCGAATCCCAGGAGAAAGGCCGCTTCCACATGGGCGTCGACCTCGCGGAACACGTCGACTACAGCGTCATCGCCGTCGTCCGGAAGGATGAGGGCCGCCTCAGCCTCATCCACATGCACCGCTTCAAGAAGGGCACAAGCCTCGCATCCGTCATCGGCTACGCCAAAATCCTCTCCGAGAGGTGGAGAACCATACAAGCCGTCTACGTAGACAAGACCAAGCACGGAGACTACATCGTCGAGGACATGCACGAGGCGGGGCTGAGACAGGCGGAGGGGATCAACTTCACCCAGAACACCAAACAGGAGATGGCCCAACTCATGAAACAGAGGATGCAGGAGGGCATCCTCAGGACACCCTACGACCGAGACCTACTGGACGAACTCAACGCGGAGCGATACGAGCTGACCAAAACAGGGAAGATCGCCTTCAGCCACCTCGAGGGAACCCACGACGACCGCTTCTGGGCCCTCGCCCTAGCCGTCTACGCCGCCGAGACAGCGGCACCCACACCCGGCAGACCCATAGCACGCACCACCTAAACCATCACCCGCAGCCACGCACGAACACCGCGTAAAACCGAAACCATAAACCGATCATACAGACAACGAACCACCGGACTTCAAGCAGAACACAGGCAGAACAGTAGCTGAACAGTACCCAACGAGACCCAAACGGCGTCAAAAAAACACGCCAAAACCTAAAAGGAGACAAAAACAACCACCGCCCACCACACGCCGCGGAGGGGGGAGGGGGCCCTAAGGCTACGCGGAGCGCCCGCACGCGACCCCAGCCAGTACGGCGTCGTGGTCTTCGACAAGAAAGGAGGCATCACAAGGTTCGTCGAGAAGCCCAAGGAGCCCATCAGCGACTGGGCCCTCGTCGGATTGTACATCTTCAACGACAAGGTCTTCGACGCCGTGAAGAGGATCAAGCCATCCTGGAGGGGCGAGCTCGAGATCACCGACACGATTCAAACCCTCCTACAGGACGGCGCAGAGGTCGACGTGCAGAGGGTTCAGGGATGGTGGAAGGACACAGGAACCGTCGAAGACCTACTGGAAGCCAATAGACTGGTCCTCGACGACCTTAACAGAGACATAAACGGAGTAGTTGAGGAAGACACGAACATTCGAGGACGTGTCAGCGTCGGACTTCACACTAAAATTATGAATGGAGCGATAGTGGTGGGTCCCTCAGTAATTGGTAGTGATACTAAACTGGATGATGGCGTATACATCGGCCCATACACGAGCATAGGGAACAAGGTGACCGTAAAGAGGGGGGAGATCGAGAACTCGATCCTAATGGATGGGTGCATTATAGATACGGAAGAGAAGATCGTAGACAGCTTAATCGGACCGTACTCCCTCGTGACCTCCAACAGCGAAGGGCGGCCCCGAGGGAAGAGACTCATCCTAGGCGAGAGATCGAGAGTCGAGTTCTAATCTCCAGGAGAGCTTCGAAGCCGTAGACATATTAGACTTCTTAAAAGTCCTAGCGGGGCTCCAAGAAAACATAAGGTCCGGGCTTAAAATAATGCAAAAATTGCCTGTGACTGAAGTAAAAGTTGGGCGTTACATCATCCGTTCTTTGACATAAGAGGTTAGGTGAGAAAACAGTTTCCATCGCTTAGTATCGTTGTCACACCTGGTCCGGCAAGATACCTTCTTTCTCCACAAGTTGCTTACGAGTTCTTAGTAGGTTTACGAGGATCAGACCTGTACGCCCGCAGATGGAACCTATCTCTAACTAGTCCTGAAATCACATCCTATGCTGACTTTATACTAGCACTAGTCGCGCGCGCACGGCGTCTCGGCATTTAGCTGACCTTCAATCCCACCGCATCATCGCGCGCGCTCTATTTGAGATCACATGAGGAGTCCTCTACGGTCACGAAGCGCGCGCAAAGGTGTTCTACCAGTAGGCCACATTCTGACTAGCGGCCGAATTGATACTTTCTAAGATAGTCGATTACTGAGATCCTGGTTATTTCCTCCTGAATGCGGGTCTCGGTCCTAGTCTCCGTCGACTCATATGATATCAGGACATGGAGACTGCCCGTATTCCCCATAGAAAGCAAAACGAAGTTGTACTCGCCAGCTTTGAGCTGGAGTCGGGTTGAGTCCTCGACTTCTTCTATCCTATAGTAGCCCGACTCAGCTGTCTTCCTCATAATCTCTGGGAGCTTCTCCTCGAGCAGCCCAACAATCAATGTGGAGACGTTTCTCCCGGTGGAAAGAGACGGGCCTAATGGTACCCCCACATCCATCATAACGGACTGGATAAAGGAATTCGTCGTTGAGTTGCTGAGAAAAGCGATGAGGTCAACATGGTCGGTTCCGTGCCAGGAGATGTCGACCTGCTGATCGAAGGCAATTTCTAGGGACTGTATCTGAAAAGTAGTAGTTGATAGGGGGATGTTTTCGTTATACAGACGAGTTTGGATTGGTGAGCCTTCCACCGGGGCGATGACCTGATACTCCCTGCGAGTGGTCACAGGCACTATAGGAAGCGTCGCAAATGCAACCAATACGAAAAATCCTATGAGTAGCCCAAGTAGTTGCATCCGCTTTTCGGTGATTTGTGGCTTTGTTTTGGTCAAGCTGGGCAGCCTTTTTATATATATTTAACTTACATATCTGTTTAACTTGTCGAGGTCTGAGAGGGCCCGGAGCATTCTTAAGCCTCTCGTTTTAGCCTGTCTCCTAGTCTGTGGCACCCTCTCCCTACTTGAACTATCCAAGGTCCAGTACTCGGTTACGATCCACAGGGTTACGCACCTCAAGGCCCTTGACACAGGGTCCAGCCTGATCATTCCGATGTCCATCCTGCTGGCTGTGTGGGTCATACTGTACCTGGAGCAAGGTGCAGAACTATTACTGCTGACCCCACTAGCGGGATTGATCCTGTTACCTCTCTTGGGTCTTGCTAGCGCCGTCACGATGGCGTCGATTTCAGCATCCATCGCTGGGTTATTCAGATGGAGATGCTGGCCAGATGTTGTTCTTTGGATTCTCTCAATTTTCGCCTCATTCGAGGCGCTGGCGCTTATCCATTGGTTTCTACTTCCACTCGGATCCACTCCTTTTCTAAATGAAGTCTCCACTGTCGAGTCAGACATATACTATCTATTATCTACCCTCGCCTTGATACCGATATTCGCACTATTCTTCGGATGGTTGTTAAACCGTCTGCGAAACATGCACCCCGAACACGAGCTGGATCTAAAACAGAGTGCCTCATTCACCAAGTACAACTGGGCCCTCCTTGTGCTCTCCCTCGGCGTGGCCGCGTTCGCCGGGGTATACCCCTATCTAGGCTCGGTGAACCCCCACGGTCTCCTAGTAGGATACGACGTGACATTCTATCTAGATGCCGCTAAGCAGGTCTTCGCGGATCCCTCGAACGTCTTCAAGGTGATGGGTGGACAGAGACCCGTAGTCTTTGGCGTTATCTATCTCATTCAGAGAATCACCGGCGCTGGGGAACTCTCCATATTAGTAGCGCTGCCCTCACTTCTGCTTACCCTCCTCGCCGCCTCTTCCACGCTTCTCGCGTGGGAGGCCTTCCGAGACGGCGACACAGCAGCCTTCGCTGCATTCTTCAGCGCTTGCGGTGTCTTCACCATAGAATCAATCTATGGGTTTTTCCTAGCGAACATGTTCGCGATCATCTTCACACAACTATGGCTCGCATTACTCTTCAGGGCCCTTAGGACCCGCAGCCACCTCGTCTTCCTGGCCTCAAGCCTGCTCGGTTTATTACTCCTCTACACACACCCGTTCATATTCTACCTATACCTGGGCGGGTTAATTCCAGTTAGCATCTTAATGATGTATAGGAAGAGGTCGATTTTTAGAGACATGGAAGTAAGGTGGATGATGGCCTCGCTCCTCTTCTTCACTCCATTCCTCATACTGAGCGGTTCAACGTCCAACGGCTTTAGTATCCTCATCTCCCTCCTCGCCTCCGCCAAGACAGGTCCCTTCACAGGATACACGTTTCTCTCCGGTGGCTTCACCTCGAACCTGGTCCTCCTATCACTCGCAGCTTGGGGTGCCTTGAAGTCGAAGTGTCAAAGTGTACCCTGGCTATACCTAACCACCCTTACCACCGTGAGCGGAGTAGGATTCCTTTTCCTGAACGACGTGTACCGGCTCCGACTTTTAATGAACCTTCCACTAGGGCTCTTCGCATCTGTTGGATTGGTCGCCATATTGAACAGATCAAGTTCGAGGAGATTTAGATCGACCATCTACGCGTTCGTCGTCGGATCCATGTTCGTATACCTGCTCAGATCGCTGGCCAACCTCATTTAATGAGCCCATCGGCAAAGCCCCAGCTAAGAAGATGTTTATAAAGTGTGCGCGCAGCCGAGAGGACCTCTTGGAGGCAAATCAACTCGTCCTCAACGACCTGGAGCCCTACAACCGCGGAACCATAGAAGATG
>CAZYUK010000065.1:0-7559 GCA_964650675.1 uncultured Candidatus Bathyarchaeia archaeon | reverse complement strand
TCGCGTAGACGACGTCGGCTCCCTTCAGCGCCTCATCGAGGTCGTCTGTGACGACCATCTGGGTTTTACCAATCGAGGCGTGTTCCTCTGCGAACCTCACTATCTTTGGGTTCGGTGCCCAGCCCTTCGGGACGGCGACGTAGCAGTCCATCCCCATGAGGCTGCTGACGACCATCAGGGTGTGGCAGACGTTCCAGGGGTCACCGACATACGCAAGCTTAAGGCCCCTGAGCCTTCCCTTGTGTTCACGTATCGTGAGGAGATCTGCCAGCCCCTGGCACGGGTGGACGAGGTCGGTGAGGGCGTTTATGACAGGATTCTTCATGTACTGTGCGTACTCCTCGACGATCTCCTGACCGTAGGTCCTTATGACAAGGGCGTCACAGTACCTGTCCAGTATGCGTGCAGTGTCCTTGATCGGCTCACCGCGAGCGAGCTGCATTACATCAGGTGTAGCGTAGAAGCTCTGCGCGCCGAGATGTGCTATCCCGGCCTGGAAGCTGAACCTCGTGCGGGTGCTGTGCTTCTCGAAGACCATGGCGACGGTTCTCCCAGCCAGGTACTCGTGGGGTTCCTTCATCATCCTCTTACGCTTCATGTCGGCAGCGATGTCAAGCATGTAGTTGATCTCTAGTGGAGAGTAATCCATCAGGGTGAGGAAGTCCTTGCCGCGGAAACGATCCTTCATACTCATCTTGGATTCCGAGATAAGATCATCGAGAAGCCATCTTAACGTTTCTGGTTTAAAAATGGAGGGAAGAAGGAACTAAGATCTAGCCTTGACGCGCCGTCCATTCCCTGCCCAATGTTTCTCTTGCGATCACGATCTTCTGGACGTTTGAGGTACCCTCCGCGCCGATGCAGTAGCTCAGTAAGCCACGTAGCCCCATCTCTAGGGGGCACTCCTTCGTGTATCCATAGGCGCCCAGCCAGAGTAGGACGCGCCTGAAGGTGTCAAGGGCATGGTGGGGGGCGAGGTACTTGCACATGCTTAGATACTTCGATAAATCGAGGGCGCTGAACTTACCTGTCTTATATTTATGGTCGAGCATCCAGGCCGTTCTGTAGATCAAGCTCTTGATGGCCTCGCCGTGGGCGACGATGTCGGCGAGGTCGAACTGGATGCCCTGATACTTGGCTATTGGCTGCCCGAAAACCTGCCTCTCCTTGGTGTACTCCATGCCAAGCTCGACGGCCCTCTCGGCGGCTCCCACGCAGCTCGCGGAGACTAGGAGCCTGGCGGCATCGAAGCCCTCCATCGTGTAGTAGAAGCCTCTGCCCGTCTCGCCGAGCTGATACTCCTCCGGGATCTGGACATCGGTCATCTTGAAGCCGCCGGTGCTTATCGCCATCCTGCCGGTGTTGTCGAAGCGTTTGGTGATCTCGACGCCCGGGGCATTCAGCGGCATATAGACCGCGGTCATTCCCCTGTGCGCCTTGGACCTGTCATTGTATCCCGTCACGAAGTAGCCGCCGCCCATCTCCGAGCACTCCGCCGTGCCGCTTATGTAGCACTTCTCACCGTTTAGCAACCAGCCCTTGTCGTTCTTCTTTAGGGTGGTCTTGAAGCCGGCGACATCCGAGCCGCCGCCGGGCTCGGTGACCCCTATGCCTATGAAGGATTCTCCCTTGGCTGCCTTTCTGAGACAATCATCCCTAACAGCGTCGGTTGCGAGGCGATCGACCACGTAGCCCCAGCTTGCCTGGACGAGGTAGAAGACAGGCAAGGCGACCGAGATGTCGGCATAACCTAGCTGCTCCGCGCCAATTGTAGCGGTCACCCAGTCGGCGCCCGCTCCACCGTGTTCCTCCGGCAGCGTCAGGAGCAGCATGCCCTGATCCGCTAGACCCTTGATGATGCTCCTGGGGATCTGGTGCTTTGTGTCGTTCTCCCTGACCTGCTCCAGCGTCAGGTTCTGTCCGAGCCACTCCCTTATCGCATCCCTGAACAGTTCCTGCTCTTCGGTTAGAGAAAAATCTATCAAACGTTTCACCTATGTTATCTTGGATAGTTAATTCAACTAAATATTTAAACTGTTTTCGATGGACGTTTTTTTTTTTGCAGCAAACGAATGGAGCCCTAATGTGATTCATTGGCGACGTCAGTCGTGTGCTTGTTCTACCTTCTTTTTCCTTGAGACGTATATGTAGATGATTATGGAGGCCAGTGTCGTCGTGTGGAAGACGCAGAACTCGAAGACTGGGTTCAGGAACATGAAGTAGGCTCTCTGGATGGTGAAGACGGTTGCCGAGATCGTGAGTAGGACGATTACGGCCCTCCTCCAGGATTCCTCGTCGCTTAGGTTCAACTCGATCATTCTTGCTCGGTCGTTCAGAAAAGTGATTCTATCTCTCCTTTGTTGGTATAAGGTCGAACAGTGCCACGTCCTGGTGGCTGCCGTCCGGGAGTGTCCTTCTGATCGTCATTGGGAGTACTCCCTCTTTGAGTTCGGCTAGGGCGATGTCGATTGGGTCGTTCACTTCCTGTGGGAGTTCTATGAGCATTGGTGCGCCGAAAGAGAGCTGGAGCGCCCTCGCTCCTGTGATCCTCGCCCTCTCGAAGCGGGTTAGCTTCACGGGCCCGATCTGGATGTTTTCAGGCAATTTGACCCCTTCAGACATTCGTCTCGTCTGTCTCATCGGGGCTTGCTTCCCGGCCTGTCCTATTAATGGTCTCTGGGATGTGGGGTGGTTTCAAGTCGGGGTTGCGCCTCGAGGCTATTAGCCAAACGAGATGCTGTGCATATAAATATTACCTATTCTTATAGGTTCCTGTTCTTTGACCTTAGTGTTCCGTGTTTTCGTCGTGCGTGCATGGAGGGGGGAGGGGGTGGTAGTCGTCGTCGCCACGATTCTTTGTTTTCAGGTTCCTTTTCTGGTTCAGAGGTTTTTTCTTGGTTTCCGGGCGACGGAGGAGGACACCAAAGGTAGCCGCCACCTCCGCCATGTTCCGTGGCTGTTCATAACGGAAATTTTTTTTCATTTTGATACCTTTTTTCCCATAACGTTTAGTATAAATTTCTTTATTTTAGCGATATTCTTCACCCAAAGAAGCCTGAGCCTCAGGCCCTTTTAGTTGTCACAACCTCGAATCCCGTGAGGCACATCGCCTTGGCGCAGGTCACCATCTCGTCTATACGGACGTGCTTCTCCACATCGTCCGGGTAGCCACGTGGGCCGTAGAGGCAGCACTCGACTCCGGCGTTGGCGAGATGAGCTGTGTCGTTGCCGCAGTAGCTCCTCGGGATGACGGCTCCTATCTTCTTCGGGTAGCTGCCTGTGACCTTCTTATGGTTCTCCTTGAGCAACTTGACGACCTCCGCGTCCGGGCTGACCCCCATCGGAGGCATCACTATGCCCCCGACGCGCCACTTCGGGTCGACCGGGTACTCGAACTCGTACCTGAACTCGGGGTCGTCCCTCTTGATCTCCTCGAGCATGTCGATCATCCTCCTGTCTATCTCCTCTATCGTGTAGCCAGGCGGGTACCTGAAGTCCACCAGGATGGTGCAGAAGTCCGGGATGTTGTATGGTCCTGCGAGGTCGTAGTCCCTGTTCCTACCCCCTATGATGCTGCCAGCCACCCAGCGTGGCGCCCCCGGGAGGTCAGGGTCACGGGCCTCGAACTTCATCACGTCGAGCCTGTCCAGTACCTTCCTCATCTTGGTGATGGCGTTCACGGACTCCTCGACGCGGCTGATGTGCTCGCTTCGGCCTATGGTGTGTATCGCGAATGTGTGGACGCCTACGCACTTCGTAAGTATGTTGTCGACGCTGTAGGGCTCGGGCACAATCGCCATGTCGGTCCTGACGCCCTGTTTCAGCATGTGGACCGTGCCGACTCCCCCCTGGAGCTCCCCGACCACGCAGGCGACGACGAGGTCGCCCCTCAGCCTGGCACCGGAACGCTTGATGGCGAGGGCGGCGCTCATCATCGCCGCGTCGCCGCTCTTCATGTTGTGTATGCCCGCCCCCCAGAGCCTGTTCCCCTCGACCCTAGGCTCGTACGGATCCCATTTCCATGACTCCACTATCGGGTCGATGTCGAGGTGGCCGTTGAACATCATGCTGCGCCCAGAGCCGTCCCCCCTCAGCCTGGCTATCACTTGCTTCCTGCCCGGTTCAACCTCCTGCAGCTCTATCTCGTCGAAGCCCTTTTCCTCGAACCAGTCGCGGGCGAAGCTGACGGCGGGACCCTCCTGCCTCGTCAGGCTCGGCTGACGGATGAGGTCGCAGCCAAGCTCAACTATCTCATCACTCTT
The DNA here is from genome assembly GCA_964650675.1 of uncultured Candidatus Bathyarchaeia archaeon. Lineage (GTDB taxonomy): Archaea > Thermoproteota > Bathyarchaeia > TCS64 > TCS64 > UBA8941. The sequence continues at coordinate 3,297 of CAZYUK010000065.1, read as the reverse complement.
CATGTGGTCCAGAACGTTCAAGGGGGTTCACTGCCCTATCAGCGGCCGAACCGGCATTTAGCCTTTAAGAACCCGTGCAGCCCCATCTTAACGGGATGAGCGTCAACAACGAGGTCGCCATGGTCCTCTACGAGATCGGGGAGATACTCACAGTCAAGGGGGACACCTTCAGGAGCAGGGCCTACCAGATGGCCGCCCAGAGGATCACAGCCCTCACGGAGGACATCAGGGCGATCAAGTCCAGGGGCGAGCTCGAGGTCATCCCCGGCGTCGGCAAGAGCATCTCGGCCGTCATCTCCGAGGTCCTCGAAACAGGACAGTCAAAGGTGCTCGAGGAGCTCCGGGAGAGCCTCCCGAAGGGGGTACGCGACCTCATGGAGCTCGAGGGCGTCGGCCCCAAGCTTGCGATGAGGCTGAACCAGGAGCTCGGCGTCGCCTCAATAGACGACCTGGAGAGGGCAGCCAAAGAGAGCAGGATAAGGGAGCTGAAGGGCTTCGGCCCGAAGAAGGAGGCCAACATCCTCGTCAGCATCGAGGCTTACAGGTCCAGGCAGACCCGCTTCCTCCTCGGATCGATCCTCCCCGTCATCAACCAGCTGACCGATTACATGAGGGGATCTGACGCAGTGCTGAAGGTCGATGTGGCGGGCTCGGCCCGAAGGAGGAAGGAGACCGTCGGCGACCTCGACGTCCTCGCATCTTCCCTGAGGCCCGAGGAGGTGACGCAGCGCTTCGTCACGATGCCTCCTGTTATCCGAGTCGTCAGCCAGGGACCTACCAGAAGCACGGTCGTTCTGGAGGGGCAGATTCAGGTCGACCTCAGGGTCGTAGCCCCGGAGGAGTACGGCTCAGCCCTCCTCTACTTCACGGGTAGCAAGGAACACAACATCAAGCTCCGCACGATAGGCGTCAAGAAGGGGTTCAAGCTCAACGAGTACGGCCTCTTCGACAGGGAAACGGACAGGCGCGTCGCAGGCGAGGACGAGGAGGGTATCTACAGGATGATGGGCATGGACTACATGCCCCCGGAGCTCAGGGAGAACACCGGAGAGATAGAGGCGGCCATTGAGCACAGGCTCCCAAGGCTGGTCGAGTGGAAGCAGATCAGGGGAGACCTGCACATCCACACGAAGTGGAGCGACGGCACGGCGACCATCGAGGAGATGGCCGAGAAGGCCAAGTCGATGGGGCTCGAATACATCGCGGTCACCGACCACACCAAGTCCCTGGGCATAGCACGTGGCCTCGACGAGGCTAGGCTCATGGAGCAGGTGAAGGAGATAGAGCAGATCAACAGGAAACTCGACGACTTCACCGTCCTCGCGGGCACGGAGGTCGACGTGAAGGCGGACGGCTCACTCGACCTCCCAGACTCGATACTCAAAGACCTCGACTTCGTGATCGCCAGCATCCACTCAGGCTTCAAGTCCGACGTTGAGAAGATGACGAACAGGCTGATAACAGCCATGGGCAACGAGTATGTCGACGCGGTGGGCCACCCGACCGGACGGATAATACAGAAGCGGAGCCCCTACGAGCTCGACCTCAACAGGGTCTTCGAGGCAGCGGCGAAGCAGGGGGTGATGATGGAGATCAACGCTTTCCCTGACCGCCTCGACCTAAGCGACGTAAACTCGCGGGCGGCGATGAAGGCCAGGTGCGTCATGGAGATAGGGACAGACGCCCACGCCTCGAACCAGCTCGACTTCCTTCCACTCGGCGTCTCCGTCGCCAGGAGGGGATGGCTCGAAGCAAAGGACGTCGCCAACACGATGCCAGCCGAGAGGATCGTCAGCCTCTGCCGCTAGGGATAAACTTCTCGATCAGTCCGAAGAGGTAGTTCCTGCTTGGCCCCCACGTTATCAGGAACGTGAAGGCTACGCTTACCATCATGACGAGGGCGGAGGCCGTCAGGCTACCGACGGCGCCTATGAGCACCTCAAAGACGCTGCCGCCGAAGAAGGCGCCAACAGAGTACAGGGCCACCTTGCCGGCCGCCTCCGCGACTAGCAGCTTCCTGAAGGGCAGCCTCTTCGACCCTGCGAGCATCACTATCGGCAGGTCGGGCAGGGGAGTCGCTGCGACTATGAGGACCACCCAGAGGCCGTACCTGTTCACCCACCTGCCCACGAGGTCATCCGTTTTGCTCTTCCCCCCGAGGGACTCCGAGACGCCCCAGCCGAGGGCGTACGCTGAGACGTCTCCTATCGCCCCGCCGACGCCGGCGACAAGGCTGAGGAGGATAGGGTTGTAGAGCGGCGTCAGCTGGAGGAAGAGGGGGACGAAGATGTCCCTGGCAACCATCGTCAGGTGGCTGAGCATCGAGACGAGGAACATGCCTCCGAGGCCGAAGCTTGTCACGTCCTGCCCGCCGAAGAGCATCCCCCAGAGGATGAAGCCTGAGATGAGGGTCGTTGCCGACACGCCTAGGATGCTGACGACTGCTCTTGTCCTCAAAAGCCTGTCTCCGGGTTGTTTGAAGAGAAGGGACTCGGGTTCAAGATATATCTTCTCATCGAGAGGGTCAGTAGGGCTTCGCCAGTATCTCGTGGAGCCTGAGATCCCTCATCCTGTTCGACTCGGAGGGAGAGATAACCATAGCTGTGTCAGCCCCAGCGTGGCTGCCCGCCACGCATATCACCGGCTTGCCGACCTGGACGGCGCCACAGTCGGCGGCCATCATCGCCACCTCAACGCAGACCTTCACCCCCTGGCTTAGCAGCCTAAGCGTGTTGGCGACAAGCACGTTCACGGGGGGCACTATGAAGGGGAGGCTCCCCCTCTGGGCCTCAGATACCTCAGGCCTCTGCCTGCCCATGCCTGCGTCGACGCCGCCGGTCAGGACGTCGGTGCAGGTGACGACCGTCCCAGCCTTCTCTAGCTTCTTCCTCGTCTCCGGAGGTACGAGCTGGACTCCGGTCGCCCTGTAGCCCGACTGGTGGGTTACGAAGACGAGCCTCATCCCGCTGCCCTTGAATATCTTGATCGCCTTCTCGCCTGTGGCGCCTGTCGAGGTTGAGACGACAACTGTGTCGATGTCCCTCTCCCTCGCAGCGTCGAGGGCCATCCTGAGGGTCTCCTCGGTGTGCTCCTCGCCGGGCTTCTCGAAGATGACAGTCGTCCTTTTCAGACTCATGTTCCTCACATCCTGGAATGGGATTCTAGGTGTCGCGGCGGCTGAAAAAGGTAACCTGTCACGCACCTAGTACAGGCTCTCGTGCCTCTCGCGGTGGCCGACTATGGGGATGTGTGAGCCGCATCTCGTGCAGTTATTCTTCTCGGTGAGGTTCCAGCCTG
>CAZYUK010000064.1:0-7570 GCA_964650675.1 uncultured Candidatus Bathyarchaeia archaeon | reverse complement strand
GTGCGGGGTCGGTTGGATAAAATATAAAGCGAGCGAGGTTGAACGTAAAGGGATGTCTTCGAACGGGTCGGGGCTCATGCTCAGCTTCAAGCCTGAGAACCGGGCTTTCCGGGATAAGGTGAAGGAGCTGAGCGGCGAGAAGATCGATCTCTGCTTCCAGTGCGGCGCATGCAGTTCGGGCTGCCCGATGACGCAGGAGATGGACTACCTGCCCAGCAAGGTGATCAGGATGACCCAGCTTGGGCTTGAGGAGGCCCTCGACTCCAAGACCATCTGGGTGTGCACCACCTGCTTCAACTGCGAGGTCCGGTGCCCCCGGGGGATAGACATAGCCAACGTGATGGAGGCCCTGAGGACGATGGTGTTGCGGAAGAAGTACAACAGGGTTAACCTAGAGGATCTAACGGCGGAGGAGCTGAGGGAGCTCCCCCAGATAGCCATCGTCAGCAACCAGAGGAAGCTCACGGCGTGACGACCATGAAGGTAGCCTATTACCCTGGGTGTACGTTAAAGACGACGGCGAAGAACTTCGAAGCCTCGACCCTGGCGTCGGCTAAGGAACTCGGCATAGACTTGGTCGAGCCCGGCAGATGGAACTGCTGCGGCACCGTCCACGCCCTCGCGAAGGACGACGTGATGCACCACATCGCGCCCCTGAGGAACCTGCTCAGGGTCGAGGAGATGAAAGCGGAGGGAAAGGTAGATGACAAGAAGGTCGTCACCCTCTGCGCCATGTGCTACAACACTCTGAAGAGATCGAACCAAGTCTTCAAGGACGACGCTGACAAGAGGAAGAAAGTCCAGGAAAACATGGAGAACGAGGCGGCACCCTACGGTGGAAGCGTCGAGGTCCTCCACCTCCTTGAACTGCTGAGGGAGCAGGGGTGGGACAAGGTCTCCGGACGTGTTACAAAGCCGCTGAAGGGACTGAAGGTCGCGCCGTATTACGGCTGCCTCCTCCTGAGGCCCAGGGGCACTGGGCTCGACGACGCCGACAACCCGACCATAATGGAGGACCTGCTGAAGGCTCTTGGAGCCGAGGTCGTGGACTTCCCTTACAAGCTGAAGTGCTGCGGGAGCTACCACACGGTCCAGATGAAGGAGGCGGTCGCCGACCTATCCTACAGGATACTCGACCAGGCGAAGCGGGCCGGAGCCGATATCGTCGCCACGGCCTGTCCGCTCTGCGAGTACAACCTCGGCCCGAGGCAGGCCGAGATAAGGAAGCACTATCCGAGTTTTGGTGCGTTACCCGTCGTCTACTTCACCCAGCTGATGGCTCTAGCTTTCGGGCTGGGCGACGAGTCGACGGCCTTCGGGGCGAACACCCCCGACCCGAGGCCCCTACTAAAGGAGAGGGGGCTCATCTAGGAGAGGATGATGATGGAGAAAGACAAGAAGATGGTCACCATCTACGTGATGGGGAAGAAGCACAGGGTCCCGGCGGACCTCACTATCATGAAGGCGATGGAGTACGCTGGCCACCAGTTCAGGAGGGGAGCCGGCTGCCGCGGGGGCTTCTGCGGCTCATGCGCCACCATATACCGGAGGAAGGGCAGCTACAAGCTCCTCGGAGCCCTCGCATGCCAGAAGATGGTCGAGGACGGCATGTACATCGCCCAGATACCATTCAGCCCCGCCGAGAAGAAGACTTACAAGCTGGATGAGCTGAAGGCTGACGCTGCCACCTTCCTAGTGTACTACCCCGAGATCGCCAGGTGCCTCGCGTGCAACACATGCACGAAGGCCTGCCCCCAGGACCTCCAGGTCATGGACTTCGTCCAGGCAGCGCTCAGGGGCGACATCACGACGGTGGCCAAGCTCTCCTTCGACTGCCTAAGCTGTGGCCTCTGCGCCGTCAGGTGCCCCGCCGAGATCGTACCATACAACGTGGGACAGCTCGGCCGCAGGCTGTACAGCAGGTACGTCGTCGGGCCGACTGAGCATGTACTAGTGCGTGTTCAGGAGGTCGAGGAGGGGAAGTTCGACGAGGAGATCAAGAATCTCAGGGCCCTGGACAAGGCCGGGCTGAAGAAGCTCTACGACGCCAGGGACATGGAGGCATAAGAAATGTCAGGATACCCAGAATATATGCAGGAGTCGCTCAGGCTCGTCGAGAAGACCAGGCCCGAACGCATAGGTAAGAAGTTCCCGCTGATGAGTGCGGATGATAAGCAGAAGATACTGAAGGACTGGCACCCTGACTTCAAGGAGGGTACTAAGAGGGCCCTGAGGTTCGGTCCAAGCCAGGGGCAGGTCATGCCCCACGAGGTCGCTGACATCCTCGAGGCCCACCCGATCATCAAGCCCGGCGACATAGACCTCAAGCACGTCGACTACGACCTCGACGTACTCGTCATCGGGGCGGGGGGCGCCGGCCTCACCGCAGCCCTGCTGGCCATGGAGAACGGGATCGAGCTCGATAAGATCCTCATGGTTCAGAAGCTTCGCCTCGGCGACGCCAACTCCAAGATGAGCCAGGGCGGGATCCAGGCAGCCGACAGGCCTAACGATAGTCCGACACGCCACTTCCTCGACATCATGGGAGGCGGGCAGTACGCGAACAAGACCGACCTCGTCGAGGCCCTCGTGAGGGAGGGGCCCGACGTGATCAAGTGGCACGAGTCCCTCGGCGTCATGTACGACAAGAACCCAGACGGGATGATGAAGGTCGAGTCGGGCGGGGGCACGTCGCGGAGGCGGATGCACAGCTGCAAGGACTACACGGGCCTCGAGATCACAAGGGTGCTGCTGGACGAGTTCCTGAGCCGCGGGATCCCCTACAGGGAGTTCACGAGCGTCGTGGAGCTGCTGACGGACGACACGGGTCAGGTCGCCGGTGCTGTTCTCCTAGACATGGACTCTGACGAGTACTTGGTCGCCAGGGCTAAATCCACCATCCTGGCCACGGGAGGCTTCGGGAGGCTGCATATCCAGGGCTTCGCGACGACGAACCACTACGGCTCCACGGCCGACGGTGTAGCGCTCGCCTACCACGTCGGCGCCTACCTGAGGGACCTGGACTCGACCCAGTTCCACCCCACAGGCGCTGCGTTCCCCGAGCAGATCGTGGGCCAGCTCTGCACAGAGGCGCTCAGGGGACGGGGCTCGCAGCCGCTGAACAGGCTCGGGGAGCTGTTCGTCAACTCGCTGGAGACCCGCGACGTCGAGTCTTCTGCGTTCATACGGGAGTGCTACGACAGGAACAACGGCATCGTTACCGAGACGGGGATGCGGGGCGTCTGGCTCGACACGCCGCTGATAGACATCATCCAAGGGAAGGGCTCCACGGAGAGGGAGTTCTCGGCGATGATGAGGATGTGGGGCAAGTACAACGTCGACATCAGGAAGGAGCCGATGCTCGTCTTCCCGACGCTCCACTACCAGAACGGTGGCGTCGAGATCAACCCGCAGTGCGAGACCAGCGTCCCCGGGCTGTTCGCGGCAGGCGAGGTCTGCGGAGGGATACACGGGAAAAATCGCCTGATGGGGAACTCCCAGCTCGACCTCTACGTCTTCGGGAGGAGGGCGGGCAGGTACGCCGCAGAGAGGGCGAGGAAGGTCACGGTAGGGAAGCTGACGCTAGGGCACATCAAGAGGTACGAGAAGTGGCTCGCGGATGCGGGCGTGAAGACTGACCGGAAGGCCCCGATGCTTTTGCCAGAGTACAGGGGCAAGAAGACCCTAGAGCATCAGCTGAAGATCCTTTAAGGGGAACCGAGATGGGAGAAACCCCGAGAATCGGCGTCTGGGTATGTGAGTGCGGAGGCAACATAGGGGACATAGTGGACGTCCAGAGGGTCGTCGACTCGGTCAAACCGGACGTCGCCTACGTCAGGAAGGAGAGGTACCTCTGCAGCAAGCCCTCCATCGACGCGATTAAGCAGGCGGTGGAGAGGCAGAGGCTGGACAGGGTCGTGCTCGCCTGCTGCACGCCGAAGATGCACAGGGAGACCTTCCTCGGCAACCTCGAGGAGAAGGGAGTCAACCCCGCCTTCCTCGAGATGGTAAACATCAGGGAGCAGGACAGCTGGGTCCACAAGGACGACCACGAGGGCGCCACGCTGAAGGCGATTGACCTCGTCAGGGGCGCCGTCGAGAGGGCTAAGGAGGCGGCGCCGCTGGAGTCGAAGACCATGAAGGTTGTTCCGGAGGCCCTGGTCGTCGGCGGGGGCGTCGCGGGGATAACGACCTCGCTCAGGCTCTCCGAGTTCGGGCTGAAGGTTCACCTCGTCGAGAAGAGGCCGAGCATAGGCGGCCACATGATCCAGTTCCCGAAGGTCTTCCCGACCCTGGACTGCAGCCAGTGCATACTGACGCCGAAGATGGCTCAGGTGAGCCAGAGCAGGAACATCAACCTGATCAGCTACGCTGAGGTCGAGGAGGTGACGGGCGTCCCGGGCGACTTCGATGTCAAGGTGAAGCTCAAGCCCCGCGGCGTCGACGTCGAGAAGTGCATAGGCTGCGGCGCCTGCAGCAGGGTCTGCCCGACCGAGGTGCCCGCCGAGCACGACGAGAGGCTCGGGAACAGGAAGGCGGCGTACATACCCTTCCCCCAAAGCGTCCCCAGCGTCTACACCATCGACCTCAAGCACTGCATCCACTGCGGCCAGTGTGCCAAGGTCTGCCCGCGGCAGGCCATAGACCTCGACGATCAAGGTAAGATCGTCGACCTGAAGGTCGGCGCCATAGTGATGGCGACGGGGTACGAGCTCTACGACCTCAGCAGCCTACCCCAGTACGGTTATGGCAAGTACCCTAACGTCGTCACTAGCCTCGAGATGGAGCGCATCCTCGACGTCAACGGACCGACCCAGAGCCAGCTCATAGTGCCGAAGACGGGGAGGCAGGTGAAGAGCGTCGCCTACGTCCTATGCGCGGGGAGCAGGGACACGGAGGTCGGTCGCCCCCACTGCAGCAAGGTCTGCTGCATCTACGCCTTGAAGCAGGCGCAGCTCCTCAGGGACAGGGGCGTAGACGTCTGGATCCACTACATCGACATCAGGGCCTCGGGGAGGCGCTACGAGGAGTTCTACAGGACGACGCAGGAGAAGGGCACGATGTTCGTCAAGGGCAAGGTGACGGAGATCGTCCCATCGGGCGACCAGGTCCTCGTCCGGGGGGAGGAGATGATGCTGAACAGGATGATGGAGAACCCCGTCGACCTCGTCGTCCTGGCTCCGCCGATGATCACCACGGATGAGACGCTGAAGCTCGCCGAGATGCTGAGGGTGCCGGTAGACGAGGACAAGTTCGTCCTTGAGCGCCACCCGAAGCTGGACCCGATGGCGACGAAACGTGACGGCATCTACGCCGCGGGCACCGTCATAGGTCCCAAGGATATCCAGACGACGACCGCCGAGGCGGAGGGGGCCGCCATGAAGGTGGTCAACTTCCTCAGCGCGGCGCGGGTCATCGAGCCTAACAAGGCGTTCCTCGCCGTGCCTGAGAGGTGCGACGGCTGCGGAGAGTGCGCCAAGGTCTGCCCGGAGTCCGCCATAACCATCGTGGGCGGGAAGCCCGTCGTCAACGAGATCATGTGCTCTGGCTGCGGCGCATGCATCCCCTCCTGCCCGACCGGCACCCTGGACCAGCAGGGGCTGACGGAGGCTCAGATGAGGGCCCAGATCCGTGGGGCGCTGGAGAGGAGCGGAGCCGAGCTGAAGGTCCTCGCCTTCGTGGAGAAGGAGGTCGCCTACACGGCCGTCGACCTCGCCGGTCTGGCGAGACTCCCGTACCCCAGCAGCATACGGATAATACCCTTGCCCTCGCTGGCGAGGCTGAAGCTCGAACACCTCCTCTACGCCTTCGCATACGGCGCCGACGGGGTCATGCTGCTTGAGGCGCCGGCGCACGAGGGGCCTTACGGTAGGGCGCACGTGATAGCGGAGGAGAGGGCGGACGAGTACAGGTGGGCGCTCGAGGACCACGGCGTCGACAGCAGCAGGATGTGGTTCAGCAGGGTCTACGTCCCGGACTGGAGGAAGCTGGAGAAGGTATTCAGGACGTTCCACGACATCGTCGACGGCGAGGGGCCGCTGAGCGGGGACGCCAGGGAGAAGCTCCGCGATGAACTCTCCTAACCCCTCTTATGTTCCGCTGCTGTTCATAACGGGAAAAAAATTTCTAGTCTTTATCCGTGCGTGCGCGTGAGGGGGAGGGGGGTGCAGTCGTCGCCGCCCCGGGTTCTGTGGCCGGCCGTGTCGGAGATTTTCTTCGTGGGGCGCGCGAGACTGATGAACGCACACATCGAAGATGCTTCAATATTTAACGCGATAAATCTATCAATATAATCCGTGATTTATCAATAGGGGCTCCGATTTGGTTAATCTTGAATTATACAAGAAATATTATCCGGTGAACAACGTTAACGATTTAATAGTCGCATTCCAAAAGACACTTATTACCACGAATAGGACTCCGGACTTTTACGTCGATTGGGAAAAAGTAAAACAACATCTAGATGACATAAAAATAGAGTTAGCGTTATGGAACAGTCTTATTGACTCGAATAATATTGAGAAGGACTTCCGAAACTTAATAACAAATTACCCTGAAGTGATAAAAACAATCCCAATTCTTCACGCTATTAGAGAAAGGGAATTTCCAGTTATCATCGATTTTTATAGCAAAGAGATAATAACAAAGCAATTAGACTTCAAAAAGACAAAATATCCTAAACTAACTCAAAAAGAAGTGGAAGACTACATAGAATTTGCTAAAAAATCGGGCGTCTTCATCATCTTTAAACACATTAAGAATTTCTACGATTACATTTTCGGCGTTGAAGTTGGCTTAGACTCAAACGCAAGAAAGAATCGAAGCGGAAAAGCAATGGAAGAGCTTGTAACCCCAATTCTGAAGAAAATGGCATCGGAGATAGGTTGTCAAATATTAACTCAAATTACTTTTGAGGCTACTAATAGATATGGGGGGCATTTTCCTCCTGGGCTGTCGAATAGGACAGCTGACTTTATCTTGTTTAAAGGAAACAAATTTGTTAATATTGAAGCAAACTATTTCTCTGGGACAGGCTCCAAACCAGAGGAAATCGTTGACTCGTACATAAACAGAAAAAATGAGCTTCAATCAATGAAGTGGGAATTTATTTGGATTACCGATGGAGATGTATGGCGGAAAGCTGAGAACCAGCTCCGGAAAGCCTTCAACGATTTAGATTATGTCCTTAATATACGATTCTTAAATGTCGGATTATTGAAAGATGCTTTATCACAATTTTTTGGATAGGGTGACCCATCTTGGCTAAATATCCAATATCTCATAACGGCAACAAAAGCCTAAGTGAGTTTTTCCAGACAATTCTTCAATTCCATATTCCGCCTTCTAAGGAGAAGGTCATATTAGACCCCACTTGTGGGAAAAAGCACCTCTGGGAGAATTATTTAAAACCGAGCCTAAAGGAGAGGCCCCAAATCGATGAATATGGAAAAGTGATTTTCTCCGATAAGGTCGATTATGGACAAGAGATTGTATCCGACATAAAGGAACTAAAATATAATCATGAGTTGGATTGTATAATCTATGACCCGCCCTATTTCTTTGGTTATAC